>NZ_AUAG01000040.1:0-16329 GCF_000428605.1 Thioalkalivibrio sp. ALE19 | reverse complement strand
CAGCGGCGCGAATAACGTTAGGAGCGTTTGAGCGAATGGGGGAGGAAGCGGAGGCGTTCTCGAGCCACACCTTCGCGATGATGAAGAGCAGTAGCCCAATTCGCCGGGCGGAACATGCTTAACCCCGAAGGGCGGTACTACGTGCCGCCCTTTTTCGTGGGTGCGCACGCGCACAGCGACCGAGTCGTCGTTCGATACGACGATTGCGGCGACTATGTGGTTCAAGAAAAAAGACAAGCTGGAAGCGATTAAGGAATTGGGCGAAAGAGTGGCCCGGTAAGACGAGAAAGGAAGTGTTCCCCGCACCCGCGGGGATGAACCGTACGTGATCCCGCGTTTCCGCTACGAGGATTTGTGTTCCCCGCACCCGCGGGGATGAACCGAACTTAAAGGGCGGGCCGACCGTCCGGGGGGGGTGTTCCCCGCACCCGCGGGGATGAACCGGCATCAGCGAGTCCGAGAAAGACGAGGGCCAGGTGTTCCCCGCACCCGCGGGGATGAACCGGGCTTGGGGTCCTTGGGAAGCGGCCAAACCACGTGTTCCCCGCACCCGCGGGGATGAACCGGAGGTCTCGACCGGGTACTTTGCGGAGTCCGAGTGTTCCCCGCACCCGCGGGGATGAACCGAGGCCGGAGTACTTTGCTCCGGATGACGATGAGTGTTCCCCGCACCCGCGGGGATTGAACCCCATGCGATTCCTGCGCCAACGCGTCGCCGACGCCCTGCGCAATCAAATGAATTCGGAAAATTCGCGGAGTCGCTGGGCGGTCACCACCAGGCCGTGTTTCTCGAGAGTGTCGATGTAGGCATCGGGGCCGACTTCCGGATTTCGCAGGGTGCCGCGGTGCTCTTTCGCTGCCGACAGGACCCAACTCTCACCGAGGTCCAGCTGTTGCTCCGCGAAGACATCCGGGTGCAGCGCCTCCAGGATGTCGTCCGTCCACTTCGCGGCGAAAAGCCCGGTACGGGCAAGGCGGATCAGGAAGTCACGCAGTGGGGCCGGATACAGAACGCAGGCATCGTAGATGACGACGAAGCGCATGTATCAATAGCCCATGTCCAGCTCCTGCGCTTGCGCGGCCAGAGCATCCATTGCTTCGCGGCTGTCGGCGTCCATGCGCGCCTTGTAGTTCATGAGGTCTTCATAACGGATGCGGCGGTGCGTGCCGGCCTTGCGAAACGGGATATCGCCCCGCTCGAGAAGTTTGACGACAAATGGCCGCGACACGTTGAGGATCGTGGCGGCTTCCTGGGTGCTAAGTTCCGCGTGGGTCGGGACCACCGTTACTGCGTTCCCCTGGGCCATCTGGGCAAGGATGTCGCGCAACAGAGAGACCGCCTGCCGCGGCACGATCAGGTCGGCTCCGTCCAGACGGATCTGGGCCCGTTCGGCCTCGGGCTTCTCGGCGAGCAGCCGGGCCAGTTCGCTCGCGCTTTCGCGCGCCAGGGCGGCGGCTTCAGGGTCGGGCAGTCGGTTGTTCCTTTCGTGGGCGTTCATCGTCGCTCCTCTCGTCTACCGTTGAATATAGGCACGCCGAGCGCACAAACGCAATAAACGAAACAACATCAACGGAGATGACAGTGGCGACGGCGCTGGCCAGGTGGCTCACTGTGTGAGCCACCGCCTGTGGTGGGATACGGGTACTGCCACACGAACCCGGAGGTTCCCATGCAACGCAACGGTTCCCGTTTTCCCGACCAGGCCCGTCCCGTTCCGGTGCTGCGCGGTTATTATGCGCGGCGCGACCGGATTCAGAACACGGCGACCACGGAGGAGCTCCTGCAGCGGATCCCGCTGGCGGGGTATCGGCATCACGAGGCGCCGCGGCTGTGGCCGCATCTGCGCCGCGGGCAGGGGCTGACGGTGCAGCGCGAACGGCTGAATCCGGTCGATCCGAACGCAGTGGCGGTGTGCTGGCTGGATCACCAGCTGGGGTATCTGCCGCGCGAGGAGAACGACATGGCGGCGGAGCTGCTGGACCGCGACGAGGAGCTGGTGGCCCGCATCATCGACAAGCGCGACAGCGAAGATCCGTGGGAGCGCCTGGAGCTGGGGGTCTACCGTCGACGGACGCCGGGCCAGTAAGCGCGCCCCGCCGTCCAGTGGCCGCACCCGACGCCGTTCAGGCGCTCCTGCCGGACCGCCTCACGCCGGACGATCTGAAAATTCCGGCCCCGAACCTGTAAGGCGCGGTTACGGATTCCGCTGTTCGTGACCGATGCACGGCACAAGCGATTGAAGCTCGGGCTCCGCATTCAGTAACCCGCCTCTTTCTGGTGCCGGAAGGCGAGGACATACACGGCGTCGTCGGCCGGTTCGTGACGGTAGAGGGCCACGAATCCGGAGTCGCCGAAGGCAATCACCAGCTCACGCAGTTCGGGGATTTCAGGGTCCGGTCGCCCAATATCGGGGCCGTTTCCAGCAGCAGGAATTGCCGCTCGATCACCTGACCCGCGCGCCTGGCCGCATCCGGAGCTTTAGTGGCGAGAGCGCGCCGGCATCGCTCCAAACCTTCTGCGGCGCCTGCGGTGACGATTACTCGTGGCACTCGGGCACGGCTCCTTCATCGTCAGTGCCCCATGTTCTCAACCAGTCGCGGGCTTCCTGCCCGGTCAGGTGCTGGCCGGTTTCCCGATAGGCCGACCAGGACGCCAGGGCTTCCTGCCTGAAACTCTCTCGAGCTTCCTCGCGGTCAACGTATTGGCGGATGGCTTCGAGCATGATCCAGTGGGGCGACCGTCGGCGTTGGGCGGCGAGATCCTGGACGCGGGCTTTCAGTGCGTCATCGATTTTCAGGGACGTTGCCATGGTGGTCCTCGTATTACTGGGTATTACCTTGTGCTAAGTTAGCGCGGCATCCGGCCCCGAGTCCATCCCTGCGATCCATGAGCGGGGAGTCTCGAAAACGATCGACACCAGGACATCCGGAGGCAAGATCGTTTCCCACGTCTTTGGCGCCGTGGCCCGGTTCGAGCGCGCTCGGGGCACTTCATGGCCTGCTCGCTGTCCGCAGAACCATCCGGTGGCGATCCTGGAGACCAGAGGTTGAGCGACCCGCCCGAGGGCAAGACGGATCAGGCGTTCCGGCCGGCCTGGTGGCTGCCGGGACGCCATGCGCAAACGGTCTTTCCGGCACTGTTTCGCGCGCCGCCACCGGTGCGGCTGGAGCGCGAACGCCTGGAACTGCCGGACGGGGATTTCCTCGAGCTGGCCTGGGGGCCGCCGGGACGCGGTCTGGTGCTGGTGGGCCACGGTCTGGGCGGCGACGAGACCTCGGGCTATGCGCTGGGGGTGGTGGCGGCACTGGCGCGGCGCGGGATCGGCAGCGCGGTGCTGATCTCGCGCGGGGCCGGCTCGCACCCCAACCGCCTGCGCCGCAGCTATCACGCGGCGGCATGGGACGACCTCAACCACGTGGTGGAGACCCTGCAACGGCGCGATCCCGCCCGGCCGATGGCGGTCTGCGGGTTTTCCCTGAGCGGTTCCATGCTGCTGTCGTGGCTGGGGGAACGCGGCGACACGCCATTGGCCACGGCGGTGGCGGTATCGGTGCCGTTCGATCTGGCCGCCAGCGCCGATGCACTGGAGCGCGGGTTCGCGCGGGTCTACCAGTGGCATTTGATGCGCGGTCTGCGCCGGGTGACGCTGCGCAAGTTCGCGGCGCGCGACGATGCCCCGCTGCCACTGGCGGAACTGCGCCGCATGCGCCGGCTGCGCGAGTTCGACGAACGCATCACCGCCCCGCTGCACGGCTTTCGCGACAGTGCCGACTACTACACCCGCGCCAGCTGCCGCCCGCGCCTGGGCGCGATCCGCCAGCCGACCCTGATCCTGCATGCCGCGGACGACCCGTTTGTCCCGGCCACCAGCGTTCCCGCCACCCGCAAGCTGGGCCCCGGGATCCGGCTGGAGCTGCAGGCACGCGGCGGGCATGTGGGCTTTGTGGCCGGAGACGTGCCCGGGCGCCCCCGTTACTGGCTGGACACCCGCATAGCCGACCACATCATCACGCACCTGGAAGCGGCGCTGAACACCGGCGCCGGGCGATAGCCGAACGCCCGGGGCGCCCCGTCACGCGCCGGCGCGGATCAGTGCCCGCCGGGTTCGCTGGCGCCACCTTCCTTGTCGTGCTGCGCGAGCTTGTCGTGGAGCTCGCCGCTCTGGCCGGGCGGGGCCTTCACTTCCACTTCCATGCCATTGCGGCGGAATTTGGCCACCACCTTGTCGATGGCGGCCACCGCGGAGCTGTCCCACAGCGAGGCCTCGCTGAGGTCGATGACCACGTGATGAATGCGCTCGCGGTAGTCGAAGCTGTCGATGAACTTGTCCACGGCCACGAAGAACAGCTGCCCGCGGACCTTGTACGTACGGATCCTGCTTCCTTCCGGTCGTTCGCTTTCCACATGGACGGCGTTGACCATCTTGCGCGCGAAGAACACCGCGCTGAGCAGCACGCCGGCGAACACGCCCAGCGACAGGTCGTGGGTCACCACGGTCACGCCCACGGTCACGATGAGCACGGTGGCATCGGTGCGCGGGAGCTTGTGCAGAGTGGTCAACGAGCTCCAGTCGAAGGTGGCGATGGAGACCATAATCATCACGGCCACCAGTGCGGCCATGGGGATGATGGAGACCAGATCGCCGAGAAACACGATCAGGATCAGCAGGAAGATGCCCGCCGACAGGGTGGACAGCCGTCCCAGACCGCCGGATTTGATGTTGATGACCGACTGGCCGATCATCGCGCAGCCGGCCATGCCGCCGAAGAAGCCGGTCACGATGTTGGCGATGCCCTGCCCCTGGGCTTCGCGGTTCTTGCCCGAGGGGGTGTCGGTCAGGTCGTCCACCACCTGCGCGGTCATCAGCGATTCCAGCAGCCCGACCACCGCCAGCGAGAACGCGGTGGGGAAGATGATCTGCAGGGTCTCCAGGTTCCACGGGATGTCGGGGAACAGGAACACCGGCAGGCCGTCGGGCAGCTCGCCCATGTCGCCCACTTCCATGGTGGGCAGGCCCATGTAGTAGACCACGATGGTCAGGACCACGATGGCCACCAGCGGGGGCGGCAGCAGTCTGGGATAACCCGGGATCAGCGGCAGGCCGTAGAGGATCAGCAGGCCGACGGAGACCAGCACCCACATGGTGGTGTCACCGTCCACCAGATACGGCACCTGGGACATGAAGATCAGGATCGCCAGCGCGTTCACGAACCCGACCATCACGGTGCGCGGGATGAACATCATGTAACGCCCCAGCTTGGCCCAGGCGAACAGCAGCTGGATCACCCCGGTCAGCAGGGTCGCGGCCAGCAGGTACTGCAGCCCGTGTTCCGCCACCAGGGTGACCATCAGCAGGGCCATGGCCCCGGTAGCCGCGGAGATCATGCCGGGGCGACCACCGGTGAAGGCGATCACCACTGCCATGGAGAAGGACGCGTACAGTCCCACCGACGGGTCGACCCCGGCGATGATGGAGAAAGCGATCGCCTCGGGAATGAGGGCGAGGGCGACCACGATCCCCGCGATAAGGTCGCCACGAACGTTGAAGAACCAGATGTCACGCTGGCGTTGCCAGAAGGCCTTTAGCGTCTGCTGCACGGCAAATCTCCCGGATCAGAGGTTTGACGCGCCGGCCCTGAGCACGGTGCAGACCGCGACTGCAGTGATAAGACGGGTGGGATTGACGGGCACCGGTCAGTGGGGTACTGCTAGGCATCCCGTGGCCACCAGTTACGGCGCTGGATCACGGACGAGGAGCAGGTCACAGAAACCGCCCGTGAGAAAGGCGCGAGAGTCTAACACCTCATCAGCGTTTTCTGAAGTGCCAGCCTCAAAGTCCAACGGGGTCGCCCCCGCCACGCACGCTCGAAAATCAGGATTTCCGCATGCTGCAACGCGTCATTGTCGCCATCGATTTTTCTTCCGCCTCGGCCGCGGCCCTGGCCATCGCCCGGCACCATTGCCCCGGTGCCACGCGCCGCCTGCTGCACGTGATGAAACCCGCAGATGTCGCCCGCGGCAGCGCGGCCGGGGCGATGGCCGGGGCCGGCTCCTCGCCGCTGCATTCGAAAGACATGCGCCAGTCGGCGGAGGATCAGGCCCATGCGCGGCTGAAGGAATGGGCGCGGGACGACGAGGAATGCGCGGTGGCCGTGGGCAGTGCACCCGAGGAAATCTCCCGCCTGGCCGAGGAGTGGGATGGCGAACTGATCGTGATGGGCACCCGCGGGCGCAGCCAGCTCGCCAGCATGCTGTCGGGCTCGGCCACCGAGTGGCTGGTGCGCCACGCCAGTCTGCCGGTGATGGTGGTGCACGATGTCCCGCTCAGCGACGCGATGCGCGAGCACCTGCCGCCCGGCTTCGAACACCACAAAGGATGATCCTGGAGGTTTCATGATGGCTGCAAAGACTCGATTCGGCAGCACCCTGATCGCGGCGCTGAGCCTCGCCGGAGGCGCCGCGCATGCGGGCACCGGCACCGCCACCGTCGCCCAGACCCTGGACCGCGACGGCCAGCCGCTGGTCTCCGTCGACGGCGCACGGGCAGAGGACACCTTCGCCGCCCTTGGGGCCCTGACGGTCAAGGGCCGGCTGATGCGCGACAGCGAGATGGGCCATGAAGGCTATCGCCCTGAACTGGCCGGAGACCCGATGCAGGCGGTCGGCGAACGCTGGCTGGACCTGCTGGACTACGCCCAGGGGGCGTTCCTCGACCAGGGCCGCCTGCGGGCGCACGTCGGTGGGGAAGACGAGGCCGGCCCGGCCGCCTATGCCGAGGCCGGCTATCTCTATCACATGCACCACAGCGCGGGCCGGTTCGAGGACCTGGGGCTGTACGATGACCTCACCCACAAGCCCGGCCCGATGATCTCGCAGCTGGAAAACCATCTGGTCAACACGCGCCACGAAGACGGCCGGATCGACGGCGCCGACGCCAGCGATGCCGAGGCCTTCGCCTACGGCATGGATGCGCTGCACGCCTCGGCCTATGCCTGGGTCCGCCAGGACAAGCCGGGTGGCGCCGATGACATGGGCCAGCTCGACCTGGACGCGCTGGCCGGCTGGCTGGGCCATTCGCGCGACGACCTGGTCGCGGTCGCCCGTGCGGTTGCGGACCGGGCCGATGAGGCCTGGGACGCGGACGCCGGGATCTACGTGCTGGACGAGGGTGCCGAGTGGTCCGTCGATCAGCTCGGTGCCATGCTGCGCGGGCACAAGGGCTTGTACGAGATGCTGGCGCTGTACGGAGACGATGACGACCAGGAACGGGCGGAAACCCTGGCGGATCGCGCCGCGGCCATCACCACGGCCGTGCTGGACGGACACGGGCCGCTGCGTGACTGGGGCCTGCCCGCGCGCCTGGAATTCGTCGACGGCCGGGCCATGGCCGCGTCGGACGAGGTGGATGTCGGAGGCCAGTGGCGCTTCGTGCATCAGGTCACCGGCGGGTTTTCCATCCTGCGCGAGCGCGACGGCACGTCCGGCCTGATGGGTGAACGCCACCCCGAACTGGAGCAGAAAGTGGGCCGGGCGCTGGACCGCATGTTCCTCGGCGCGCTCGAATACCAGCTCGACGGCGACTACGTGCCGGCCCGCCTGGACCATGGCGACGGCTCGGTCAGCGACCCGACCGTCACCACCCGCGCGGCGGCGGCCTTCGTGCAGGCCGTGGGCAACGGCTACCGCGCCGGCGATGCATTCGACCGCCCCGGGGCCTGGGACGACGACGCCGAACTGGCCGAACGCAGCGAGGCCCTGTACGACGCGATGCTGCGCCACGGCGAGCTGGTCAGCTCGCGTCTGGTGCGGGTGGACTAGCGGGTCCCGGGCCGGATTTCGGGCCGGCTCCCGGCCAGCCACCGGGCCGCCGCCTCGCGCAGGCGGCGGATGACCCCGCGCCGGCCGGAGACCCCGGCCAGCGCTTGCAGGGCCGCCCAGTCCTGCTGCTGCACGCACGCGGCATGCAGCAGGGCCCGGCCCGAGTCCTGGCCCGAGTTCAGATCCAGCTCGCGATCCCGCGCGGCCTCGGCCGCCAGGGCCCGGCGCAGTGCCGGCAGGGCCCACTCGAAGCTGCGGCTGCGATGGGCAAACGCCTCGATCGAGGCGCGATCGTCCGCCTCGACTTCACCGTGCTCGCCGGGCGCCGGCAGGCTCTGCTCGATGGCACGGGTGGTGGCGCTGTCCAGCTGCTCCGCAGCCAGCGTTCGCCATAACGGCCAGTCGCGGGCGAACGCCCCCTGCACCGCCGCCAGCGCCGGCCCCGCCTCGCCGGCCTGCGGCAGTGCACGCATTACGATCAGCGTGACCTGCCCGCTGGCCGGATCCGGGCGCACGCCCAGGCGCACCGGCGCGAAGCCCTCGCGCCGCCAGAAGTGCAGCATGCCCGGGGTCACCCCGAACGCCGCGCCCAGGAGCCCCACCCCGTCGCGCGCGGCCCTTTCGGCCACCGCGCGCAGCAGGCGCGTGCCCAGCCCGCGCCCCTGCCAGGCGGGATGCACCGCGATCCGGTGGATCCGCCAGGCGGTCTGCTGCGCCAGTGAAAAGGAACCTACTGCGGCCAGGGTGCACGGCAGGAAGCGCCCCGGCGGCCGCCGCTCGCCGGCCCACACCGCGTCCGCCAGCTCGGGGTCCAGCCCCGGCTCGGCCTGCACCAGCACCGCCCCGAACAGGGCGCCATCACGTGCCCCTTCCAGCAGCAGGACATGCAGGTCCGGATCGTCCAGCCAGCGCTGCAGATCGGAGGGCCGGGTGCGGTAATGCGCGTCGGCCAGCAGGCCGGTCAGCGCCTGCAGGCGGGCGGCGTCGCCCGCGAGGTCGGCCGGCGAGCGCCACGCCAGACGCACGGCCTGGGGCGACGGCTCGTGGCTGGCCGCCTCCAGCAGGAACAGCCGGTTGATCCAGTCTTCCAGCGGGTCGCCCGCGGCCCAGCGCACGGGCTCGTGCAGGCGCAGGATCCGCGGTCGCAGTCCGCCCCGTTCCAGTGCCGGCAGCACCCGCAGGCGGAACCCCTGACCGCTGCCCTCGAACCCGCCGGTGGTGGTCGCCAGCACCACTCGCCGGGCGCGCCGGGTCAGTTCGAGCAGGCGCTCCACCGGGATGGCCGCGGCCTCGTCCACGGTCAGCAGGTCGGGCCGTGCCGGGGTATCCAGCAGGACCGCCGGTGCGCAATACAGCGTCGCGGGATCCACGACGGGCGAGCCTTCCGCAGCCTGCGCCAGCAGGCGCTCGGCCGCGGCGGGGGCCGGCGCGGTCACGGCAATCTCCCCGTCCGGAGCGCCCGACAGCCGCAGATGTTCACCCAGCCACTGTCCGAGCACGGTGGACTTGCCGCGCCCGCGCGGGGCAATCACCACGTCGCAGCGCCGCCCGCCCGGGGCGTCCGGTTCACCCGGGTCGCGCAGCCGCTCCAGCACCCGCTGCTGGTCGTCGGTCCAGCCCTCGCCGGGCACGGCGCCAGCGGGGCGCGGCCAGTTCGCCGGCCGTCCGGGGTCGGGATGCTCCACCACCGCTTCCGCCAGCGCCTGTCGCCAGCGCTCGCCGAACGGCGTGGCGCCACCGGCATCCGTGAGCAGCACCAGCACCCCACCCCCGCGCAGGATGCCGCTGACGATCACCAGGGCATCGGCGGGGACACCGGACTGCGCCTCGAATACCACCACGTCGCGCTCGCGGCCCAGCCAGTCTCCGGCCTGGGCCGGACGCACCGCGGGAAGATCCGCAGGCGCGCGGCGGCCCACCCACAGGACGCCGTGGCCACCGGCCTGTTGCCGCAGCCATTCGCCCGCGCACTCGCAGACCTCCGGCCGCCCCGGCAAGGCGATGATGCGTCGATGCGGCGGACCGGAACGGACCATCGCGAGTGCCCCCGGAAAAAAGAAACGGAACTTGTGAAAACGTGACGAACCTCAAAACCTGCGTCCCGATGCCGACACAGACCGGAACGACCGCACGCGACATCTCGCAGCATGAACCAGGAGCCCGCATGAATACCAACGAACAGCCCGCCATCGAACTGCCGGAACGCCTGCGCATCGATGCCGTCGAGGCGCTGACCGAAGCCGCGCGCCAGACCCTGGACCAGGGCCAGCCCCTGCGGCTGGACGGTCAGGGCGTCCGGGACACCGACACCGCAGGCCTGCAACTGCTGGCGATGCTGCGCCGGGAAGCCGACCGCCGCGGCCAGCCCATGGCACTCGATCCCGTCAGCCCCGCCCTGGAAAGCGGCCTGCAGCGCCTGGGGCTGGAGGGCCACGTGCAGGACTCCGCGAACCCGCAGGGATCCTGACGACAGCACGACACAAAGCCTTTCCGGATGTACAGGAATGGTCAAGCTTTTGTCGTTTTTCCGCGGAGCGGAACCGCTCGGCTCAAGTTTTTCCTCCGGGGCACGTTAAATTCTGTGACGGACCCCGAGTTTGCTGTACAGTCCTTGTACAGGTTTTTCGGAGAATGCGACGGCGATGCTGGCACACGGCTTGCTGCAGGTCACACGACCGGACCCGGGGTCGCCCGCATGAACAAGACAATCGGATAACAGGGGGGCACGCAATGGCCAAGGTGCTGGTGGTGGACGACTCGTCCTCGATGCGACAGATGGTGAGCTTCGCGCTCAAGCAGGCCGGTCACGACGTGACCGAGGGCCGGGATGGCAACGACGGCCTGAGCAAGGCACAGGGGCTGAAGGCCGATCTGGTCATCACCGACGTGAACATGCCCGGCAAGGACGGCCTGGAGCTGACCCGCGAGCTGCGCAAGCTGCCCGACTACAAGTTCACGCCCATCCTGGTGCTGACCACCGAGGCCGGCCCGGAGAAGAAGCAGGAAGGCAAGGCCGCCGGCGCCACCGGCTGGCTGGTCAAGCCGTTTGATCCGGAAAAGCTGATGAGCACCGTCAACAAGGTCCTGCGCTAGCCATGTCCATGGACATGTCCCAGTTCACCGAGGCCTTCCTCGAAGAAAGCTTCGAGGGGCTGGAACACATGGAGACCGAGTTGCTGGCGCTCAACGCCGGCGACGAGGAAACCCTGCACACGATCTTCCGTGCGGCCCACTCGATCAAGGGCGGCGCCGGGACGTTCGGGTTCAGCGCCATCTCCGAATTCACCCATGGCATGGAGACCCTGCTCGACCGCATGCGTAACGGTCAGCAGGAGACCACCCCGGAGATCGTCAATCTGCTGCTGCGCGCGGTGGACGTGCTGCGCGGCCAGCTGCAGGCGGCCCGCGATGGTGGCGAAGCCGACCCGGCCGAGGCGGCCGAGGTGCGGGCCCTGATCGAGGCCACGCTGGGTGAGGACACCCCGGCACCGGCGACCGGAGGGGGCAGCGATGACGCGGACTCCGGCAACGCCGACGGGGGCGACGACGGCACATCGGGTGGCTGGCGCATCCAATTCCGTCCGCACGCCGACCTCCTGCGCACCGGCAACGACCCGCTGCGCATGTTCGAAGTACTGGAGGAGCTGGGCGAGCTGACGGTGCACTGCGACGCGGAGGGCCTGCCCCCGACGCTGGAGGGCTTTGAGCCGGAAGCCAGCTACCTCGCCTGGACCCTGGAGCTGCGCGGCGACGCGGACCGTGCCGACGTCGAGGAAGTCTTCGAATGGGTCGAGGACGAATGCGACCTGACGATCGAACCGCTCGAAACCGCCGGCGACAGCACCGGAGCGCAACCCCCGGCGGACCCGGCCCCGGACGGCTCCGGCCCGGAATCCACGCCCCCCGGCGGTGAGGACGGCACGGGCGGAGCCCCCGCACGCGCGGCCTCGAAGCCGACCGAATCCAGCTCCATGCGGGTCAACGCCGCCAAGATCGACGCCCTGATCGACATGGTCGGCGAGCTGGTCATCACCCAGTCGATGCTCACCGACATCAGCGAGCAGATGGAAGAAGATCCCGCGCGCGTGGAGCAGCAGATCGAGCGCCTGCGCTCGGGGCTGGCCGAACTGGAGCGCAATACCCGCGAGCTGCAGGAAAGCGTGATGGGCATCCGCATGGTGCCGATCGCCCAGGTCTTCAACCGCTTCCCCCGCCTGGCCCACGACCTCTCGGGCCAGCTCGGCAAGCAGATCGACCTGCAGATGGAGGGCGAGCTCACCGAGATCGACAAGACCGTGCTGGAGCACCTGGGCGATCCGCTGGTGCACCTGGTGCGCAACGCCATCGACCACGGCATCGAGATGCCCGACGAGCGCAGCGCGGCCGGCAAGGACCCCACCGGCCGGGTCACACTGGAGGCCTACCATCGCGGCGGCAACGTGGTGATCGAGATCCGCGACGACGGCCGCGGGATGAACTCCGACCGCATCCTGGAGAAGGCCCGTGCCGCCGGTCTGCTGCGGCCGGACCAGAACCCGGAACCGCACGAGATCCTGCAGTACATCTTCGAGCCCGGACTTTCCACCGCCGATCAGGTCTCCGACCTGTCGGGACGCGGCGTGGGCATGGACGTGGTGAAGAAGAACATCCGCGGGCTGGGCGGCAACATCGAGCTGCATTCCGAACCGGGTCGGGGCTCGCGGGTCACCATTCGCCTGCCGCTGACTCTGTCGATCATGGACGGCCAGCTGCTGAAGATCCATGACGAGACCTTCGTGATCCCGCTGATCGCGATCGTCGAGTCACTGCAGACGGAACCCGAGAACGTGAAGCAGGCCTTCGGCAAGCTGCCGCTGTATCGCCTGCGGGATGAATACATCCCGGTCGTCGACCTGGCGGCCCTGTTCGGCCAGGCCGAACCCACGCCGATGCCGGATCGGGCCCTGCTGGTGGTGGCCGAGGCGGACAACCAGCGCGTGGCCCTGCGGGTGGATGACCTGCTCGGGCAGCAGCAGGTCGTGATCAAGACGCTCGAAACCAATTTCCGCCGGGTGCCGGGTACGGCCGGGGCCACCATTCTCGGCGACGGCCAGGTGGCGCTGATCCTGGACGTTGCGGGCATTGCCCGGATGGCCGCCGGACACGACACCCGCGCCGCATGATCACCAATGGAGTCCAACGCAATGGCTAACGACGCGACCCAGTCCATCCAGGATCCGGCCACCGCCGGGGAGGACCAGTACCTGACCTTCATCCTGGCCGACGAGGAATACGGGGTGGACATCCTCCGCGTGCAGGAGATCAAGGGCTGGGAACGCCCCACCCCGCTGCCCAACACGCCCGACTACATCCGCGGCGTGATCAACGTTCGCGGCATGATCGTGCCGATCATCGACATGCGCCTGCGCTTCGGCATGGAACCGCTGGAGTACGGCCCCACCACGGTGGTGATCATGCTGCGGGTGATCAGCGAGGACCGCGAACGGGTGATGGGCATCGTGGTGGACGCGGTCTCCGAGGTGTACAGCATCGGCGACGACAACCTGCAGCCGGCCCCGGATTTCGGTACCCGCATCGGCATCGACTTCGTGCGTGGGCTGGCCACGGTGGAGGAAAAGATGATCCTGGTACTGGACATCGACACCCTGCTCGGCCCCGGCCTGATCGCCAGCGAAGACGCGATCCGGGAAGAACAGGGCGCCTGAGGCATAACGACCCATGCGCACGTTCGCGGTGATCAACCAGAAAGGCGGCGTCGGCAAGACCACGGTGACGCTGAACCTGTCGCACGCGCTGGCACTGGCCGGAAACCGCGTGCTGGCGATCGACGCGGATCCGCAGGGGCACCTGACCATGGCCTTCGGCCTGGAGGATCCCGCCGGACTGGACCGGGTGCTGCACGGCGAGGCGCGCATGCGCGACGCCTTCAGCGAGGCCGGCAACGGACTGCAGGTGGTGGCCGCCGGCGAGCATCTGCAGGAAGTGGAAAACCTGAACGAGGGCGGCGCGCAACGCGGCTGGCGGCTGCAGCGCGCACTGGCGGAGATGGACGAGCCGTTCGACTACGTGCTGATCGACTGTCCGCCGTCGGCCGGCCTGCTGGGCATGAACGCGATCATCGCCGCCGACGAGATGCTGATCCCGGTGGCCGGCGACTTCCTCTCGCTCAACGGGCTGTCGCGGCTGATGCGCATCCTGCACGGCATCGAGGAGCGCCTGGGCGGCTCGCGGCCGAAATGGATCGTGCTGTCGCGGTTCATGGAACAGCGCCGCCACGCCCGCGAGGTGCGCGACCGGATCCGCGAGCACTTCGGCTCGCAACTGCTGGAAACCACCATCCGCGAGTCGGTGGTGCTGGCCGAGAGCCCGAGCTTCGGCCAGACGATCTTCGAATATCAGCCCCGGCATCGCGCCGCCGGGGACTTCAGGGCCCTCGCCGGGGACCTGATGGAAACGGCGACGGCAACGGTCTGAACGACGGGACACGCAATGAGCACACGCAAGCGCAACAAACTGGGCAACGATCCGCTGGGGTGGATGGACGACGGCGACGAAGCCCGGTCCGGGACCTCGGACGAGCCACCGCAGAGCGAGGCATCCGGGTCCGACGACACCGGCGATCCCGGCGACGCCGCAGAGAGCGAGGCGCGCCCCGCGCGCCGCAGGGCACCGGCGAAGAGCCGCAGCCGCAAGAACACCGGATCCGCCCGCACCGAAACTCCGCAACAAGCTTCCAGCGAGGACAGCACCATGGCCGAAAAAACGCAGAACGCCAACGCCTCCGAAGAACGGCTCGACGGCGAGTTCATGCGCGCCGCATGTGAGGGTTCGCGCATGTCAGTCATGATGTGCGACCCGGACATGAACATCATTTACGCGAATCAGCATGTCATGGACCTGCTGACCGAACGCAAGCAACAGATCCGGCAGCGGTTCCCCGATTTCGATCCGGAGAACCTGGTGGGCCAGTCGATCGATCAGTTCCACGTGAACCCGGCGCACCAGCGGGCGATCCTGCAGAACCCGGATCGCCTGCCCTGGACCGCGAATATTGAAGTGGGCGGAATCGAGTTCCAGCTCAAGGCCACCGCCGTCGTGGATGACGAGGGCAACTACCGGGGCAACATGGTGGAATGGAGCGACACCACCGAGTTCAATCGCGCCGAGCGTGAACGCGCACGCTTCGCCGCGGCCATCGATGGCGCCGAAGCGGCCCTGATGATGTGCGACGAGGACATGAACGTCACCTTCGCCAACCAGGCGGTACAGCGCATGTTCGAGCGCCATCAGGCGACCTTTGCCCGGCATTTCGCGGGCTTCGATCCGCGGAATCTGGTGGGCCAGTCGATTGACCGGTTCCACGAAAACCCCGCACATCAGCGCTCGATCCTGCAGAACCCGGAGCGCCTGCCGCATGAAGCCGAGATTGCCCTGGATGATCTGCGGTTCCGCATCAACGCGACGGCGATCATCGACGCTCGCGGGAACTACGCTGGCAACATGCTGGAGTGGCAGGACGTCACGGAAGTGCGCCATGCTGAAGAAGAAATCGCATCCCTGATCGAGAACGCGGCCAGCGGCAATCTGGGCGAACGCCTGGACCCCGAGCAATACAGCGGCTTCACCCGGGTCGTCGGTGAAAAGATCAATGGTCTTCTGGACGCCGTGGTACCGCCGTTGCGCGAAGGTTCGCGCGTAATGCAGGCGATGTCCGAGGGCGACCTGACCGCGCGAATGGAAGGGGACTTCCAGGGCGAGTTCGCGGAGTTTCGCGATGCCATCCACGACACCATGGACAATCTGGACCGGCTGGTCGGCCAGATCCTGGAAGGGGCCCACAACGTGCGTTCGGCCTCCTCCGAGATCGCCCAGGGCAATACCGACCTCTCCCAGCGCACCGAGGAACAGGCCTCCTCGCTGGAGGAAACCGCCTCTTCGATGGAAGAGATGACCTCCACGGTGAAGTCCAACGCCGACAACTCCAAACAGGCCAACCAGCTCGCCGTCGCCGCGCGCGACAAGGCCGCCGAGGGCGGCGAAGTCGTCGGCAAGGCCGTCGACGCCATGGGCGAGATCAACCAGTCCTCGAAGAAGATCTCCGACATCATCGGCGTCATCGACGAGATCGCCTTCCAGACCAACCTGCTCGCCCTCAACGCCGCGGTCGAGGCCGCCCGCGCCGGCGAACAGGGCCGCGGCTTCGCGGTCGTCGCCACCGAGGTCCGCAACCTCGCCCAGCGCAGCGCCCAGGCCGCCAAGGAGATCAAGTCCCTGATCTCCGACTCGGTCGAAAAGGTCGACGAGGGCACCAAACTGGTCGACGCCTCCGGCAAGGCCCTGGAGGAGATCGTCGACTCGGTCAAGAAGGTCTCCGACATCATCGCCGAGATCGCCGCCGCCTCCGAGCAGCAGTCCACCGGGCTCGACGAGATCAACAAGGCCGTCTCCCAGCTCGACGAGGTCACCCAGCAGAACGCCGCCCTGGTCGAGGAGGCCGCTTCCGCCTCCGA
>NZ_AUAG01000039.1:0-18734 GCF_000428605.1 Thioalkalivibrio sp. ALE19 | reverse complement strand
TGCCGGTGTGTTGTCGCAGCGTTGCGCGGCTTCGCCGTTCATGCTGAGCCACAGTTCGGTTTTGCCCACATCGACCCCGATCCGCTGAGCCGTTACCGATGTTGCCATCGTTCACCTCCCGAGCTAGCGTAAAACCGTCTGTCGGGGCCTCACCGAACGCTGGCTTGCCATCGATCGTCGGTCCCGAGCCGATCGATTCCTTATCGGCGCTTCAGGTGAGGGGTGGGACGAAGTCTCCTACTGTCTGTGCCGCAGGCCAGATGCCGGCCTCGTCCCTCCACCCCGACAGACCCTTTCTAGGCCTGCCGGGGGTAAACATACAAGGCCGGCCCTCCGGCCGATTTCACGTCCGGGCAACCCCCTGCGCCGAATCGGCCAGAGGCTGGCCTCCTACGGCCAAACCCGGCCGCGTAGGAGGCCGGCCCTCCGGCCGATCCTACGTCCGGGTAATCCCTTGCGCCGAATCGGCCAGGGGGCTGGCCTCCTGCCTTTTCAGGCGGTTCAGCCCGCCGCGGAAGGCCCGCGCGCGGAACCCGGCCCGCTGCATGCGCTCGGCGATCACCGCCGAATTGCTGCCGCGCTGGCAGTAGAGCACGTATTCACGGTCGGCGGGCCAGTCGGCGAAGGCCTGCAGCAGGCTGTCAGCCGGATGGTTCTCCGCCCCGGGCCAGTGCCAGCAACGGTAGGCCTCCGGTGTCTGACAGTCGATCACCGTGGCCCCCTCGGGGATGCGGTCCACGAAGATCCCTTCGCCCTCGCCCGCGACCCCGTCCGGTCCGTCATCCGCCGCCAGCGGATCGCGCTCGCACACCGAGTCGATCGCCTGCTGCAGAATGGCCGGATCCAGCGCTTCTTCCGCCCGTTCGATGCGCGAGGTCCGGCTCTCGACCAGCGGCGGCTGCTCCGTCAGCGCGCAGAACTCCGGCACCCGCTCGCTCAGCTCGAAGGTGCCGATCGCCCGCGCACGGTCGGTGATCTCCTGCTTGTCGAAACCGATCAACGGCCGCAGCACCGGCAGCGTGGCCACCGCGTCGATGGTCTGCAGATTGGACAGGGTCTGCGAGGACACCTGACTCAGCGCCTCGCCGGTGACCAGGGCCTCGGCCCCGCTGCGCGCCGCCACCGCCTCGGCCGCACGGTACATCAGCCGTTTGAGCACGATCTGCCACATGTCGCCCGGAAGGCTGGCGCGCAGGTCCTCCACTACCGCCTCGAAATCGACCACGTACAGCCGCGGACGGGTGCCATGCGCCCAGTCGCCCGCCAGACGCCGCGCGATCGCCGCCACCATCGCCTCGTGCGTGGCCCCGCCGAGGTTGCAGAACACGAAATCCGCCGTGGTGCCACGACGCATCATGTACCAGGCGGCCACCGCCGAATCGAAGCCCCCGGACAGCAGCACCAGGGTGCGCCCCTGCACTCCCAGCGGCAGGCCGCCGGCCCCGCGCCGCCGCTCACTGAACAGCCAGGCCCGGTCCTCCTGCAGATCGATGCGCACGGTGACGTCGGGCGCATCCAGGTTCACCTGCCCGGGACCGTTGAGCACCGCACCGGCCTCGCGCTCGATGCGGGTGGCCGACACGCGCTTGGTGCCCTGGCGCTTGCAGCGCACCGCATAGGTCCGGCCGCGCACCACCTCGGTGAAATGCCGCCGCACGCCGTCGACAATGGCCTCCAGCTCCGGCTCGACCTCGGCCACCACCGGCGAAAAGGTGCTCAGGCCGAACACCCGCGGCAGGATCTCCAGCGCCCGCTCGCGCTCCGCCGTGCGCAGCAGCAGGCGCCCCTGTGCGGTGGCCAGACGGTGCGGCACGTCCTCCAGTGCCCGGCGCAGGTTGCGCTGCAGGATGCGGGTGAAATGGCGCCGCGTGCCGGGCGCCTTCAGGTGAATCTCCGGCGCCTGGCGGAGAATGATCAGATCGGATTCGGCAGTCATTCGTTCGCGGGGTCTTCACCCGTCAGCAGTTCATCCGGCGCCGGCCGCAGATAGCTCTGCCGGCGCACCCAGTCCAGTTGCAGCGCATCCGCGTGCTCCCGCAGCCGGCGTACCACCGACATGCGGTCCCGGCGGCCCGCACCGAAGTCCTCGATGGCAGTCTGCAGGGCCGCGCGTTCGTCCGCGGGCAGGTGCTCGCGGAAATGCCCCAGCAGATGCTGCAGCACGTTCACGTGCGCGCCGCGCGTGGTCCCGCGCGCCAGCGCCCGGGCAAACACCTCTGCATATTCGGCCGCCAGCTCCGCGCGCGGGCGCGTCCCGGCGGCCGCCACCAGGCGACCCAGGCGGTCGTAGTCCGGCCGGCCATGGGCCAGCAGCAGCATCTTCTCGCGCGCATGGAAGGCCGACAGGTCACCGGCGGTCCACTCGCCGGCCAGGCGCTCGCGCAGCCGCGCCAGCGCGAACAGCCGGATCACGAAGGCCTCGCGCGCCGCTGCATCGTGCAGCACGCTCTCGTCCACCAGCAGCCGTGACGGGTCGGCCGTTTCCAGCGCCGCGGCGAACAGCCCCGGACGCGGCTCGCGCTGACCGTTGACCGGCACCGCGCGCCCGCAACTGGGCGAACGTGCCTTCAGCAGATACCCGTCCGGCCCGTCCGCATCTTCCAGCTCCGGCAGCCGCCGGTCGATCCAGGCCTGCAGCACCGGCGCATGGTCCTGCCCGCTCTCGCGGCCGCGCAGACGCAGCCGTTCGCCGGGGCCGCGCTCCAGCTGCATCGGCTCGCGTGGCGTGCCCAGACCGGCCTCGGCCTCCGGACACAGGGCCACGAGCTCCACATGCGGGAGCAGCACCTGCGTCAGCCAGTCGTCGCGGCGGTGACCGCCATCGTAGCGCACCCGCTCGCCCAGCAAGCAGCGCGAGACCCCCAGACGGGGTCGTGGCGGGACAGTGTCGGGATCGTTCATCGTTGCGCGCCGTGGCCTTCCACCGGCCCCGGTTCTCGGTACTTCGGAGCGCACATGGTAGGCGCCCCGGAAGGTCAAAGGAAATGGAAACCTCCGGGAAAGTGCGTCCGCAAGGTCCGGCCGGGCTCTGGCGGCCCTCTTCGCACGGTGCCCCGTCGCTACAAGGACGGCGCCGGGGTACGCCCCGCCTTGCGGGCATACATCTCGCGATCGGCGCGCCCCAGCAGCGTATCCGGATCACCGTCCCCCGGCCCGTCGGCCCAGCCCAGGGTCATCGCGGGCGTCACCTCGCCTGCGGCCAGCTGCGCCGGCCGGCTCACCGCGGCCTTCAGCCGCTCGCCGGCCGTCTCCGACGCCCCCTCGCCCGCCAGCAGCACGGCGAATTCGTCGCCGCCCACCCGCGCCACGCACGCGGCCTCCGGCACCGCCTCCTGCAGCCGCCGGGCCACCACGCCCAGCAGCTCGTCCCCCGCGGCATGCCCCAGGCGGTCATTCACCGGCTTGAACTGGTCCAGATCGATGAAGGCCACCGAGAACGTTTCGCCGGTCTCACCCGCGCGCTCGATCGCCTCCTCCAGCTGTCGATAGAAGGCACGCCGGTTGGGCAGGCCGGTCAGGGCATCGTGCGTGGCCTCGTGCTCCAGCCGACGGCCGGCCTCCTCCAGCCGGGAGGCCTGTTCCCGCAGATCATGATGCATCGCCACCAGCGTCCGGCGCGTCACCAGCGTCAGGGCCAGGGCGAACAGCACGCCGCCTCCCCCGAACACCAGCATGAACCGCTGCGTATTGGCCCCGACCTCGCGCGCGCGTTCGGCCGCGGCCTCCATCTGCGCCCGCTCGTGGGCCCGCAGCTCCTCGATCGAGATGTCGAACTCCCGGTCCAGCTCGAACAGACGGTCGCTCAGGATCGCCATCGCCGGCTCGATCTCGTCGCGCGCCGCGAGATCCACCACCTCGTCCTGCAGCTCCACGATCTCCGGGATCAGGGCATCCTGCTCCTCCAGCCGCTCGCGGGCCACCGCCTCGGTCACGCGCTCGTCCAGGGCCTCGCGGACCTCGCCGACGCGGTGACCCCAGTGGTGGTACTCCATCAGCAGGTCGTCACGCTCGAACGGATCATCCGTCAGCACCTGATTCACCATGGTCTGGTGCCGGTTGTAGGCCGCCTCGAGCAGATCGGACGCCAGCTGGATCCGCTGGGCCCGTTCCTCGGTCATGTGGTGGAGCTCGTCCAGCAGCCGCTGGTTCTGCCAGACGCTGTTGGCCACCACCACCAGCATCCCCGCCAGCAGGATCACGAAGGCCAGGGTGATCGCGTTCACCAGCCGCCCGCTGATCCGCTGCACCCGTTGCGAAAACTGCATGCATCCCCCACGAACGACGCGCGAAATGCACTATGCGAACGCCATCACACCCCCGGCAACACAACCGCGCAAACCGGGCGGTCTTGCGGGCCCCGGCCTTGCCACCACGACATTGCCCCGGTGTCGCCACCCGGCCGGGCGGCCACTACACTGCAGACAGACGAGCACGGAGGCAGCCATGAGCGATGAGCCGGGCGAGACGCCGGAACGGGACAGCGAGGGATACGAGCTGTGGTACACCCGGCGTGACGGCGAGGTGCACGGGCCGTTTCCGGCGCATCTGATCCGGCGCTACCTGATCCTCGGGCGGCTCACTCCGGACGACGAAGTCGGGCCGACGCCGCACCTGTGGTACCCGCTGCGCGAGGTGCCCGGGCTGATCCCGGAGGAACTGCTGCATGCCGACACCCCGGAGGGGGTGGAACGCCTGCAGCAGGCCCGACTGCGTGAAGACGAGCGCCTGCGCGAACGCCGCGCCCCGGACGAGGACACCCCGCCGGAACTCCTCGAACGTCGTCAGGGCGAGCGGCGCCGGCCCGAATCGCCCGAGACCGTGACCCATCGTCAGCAGTGGGCGGAACTGCTGACCCTCCCGGCACGGCACGTCCCCGCGATCCTCCGCGGGCCTCGCCGCTGGGCCACGCTGGGGGCGACGCTGGCCGTGGCGATCCTGCTGCTGTGGCTGCTGCGCGAGCCGCCACCGGAGACCCCCGCCCGCGACTGCTCGGCCCCGCCCGCTCCGGAGGTCAACTGGAACCGCTGCGAGATGCCGGTGGCCGACCTGCGCGAGGCGGATCTGACGCGGGCCAGCCTGCGCGAGGCCCGACTGCCCGGTGCCCGCCTGCAGGGGGCCCGACTGGACGGGGCTGTAATGGAATTCGCCGACCTGACCCACGCAAGCCTCGCCGACGCACGCCTGACGGACGCTCGGCTGCGGGGGGCCACCCTGCGCGGCGCGGAGCTGGCCGGTGCGGACTTCTCGAGCGCCGACCTGCGCCACGTGGACTTTCGCGAAGCCAACCCGCAGGACGCCGAACTGAACGGGGCCCGCCTGGGCCGTGCGCTGTGGCCGGACGGCTCGCGCTGTCCGCCCGAAGCCGTCGGCACCTGCGAGTGATGCGCGCCGGGCAGCCCCGCGTCAGGCAGCCCGATCGAGGGCGTTGCGGATGTCTGGGTGCCCTTGATCCAGTAGAGCAGCGCCACGCAGCCGGCGAAGATCGATGTCCCCTGCGTTTGAGGGGCGACGGCGGGAGGGGCGCAGTTTAGGCTGTTCGCAATATCCCTTCCACTGGAGGCAGCATGCAGCCGACGAAACCGAATACCCGCACCCGAGCGACCCTTCTGACGGGTCTGGCGGCCGGTGCCGCCCTCGCGCTGGCCGGCGGACAGGCCCTCGCCGGCGAGGTGGTGATGAGCGGCACGATCGATGGCGACGAACGGACCTGGGAGCGTTTCGACACGGATGACGGAGGACCGGCCTTCTTCACCGACCTGCCGGCGGGGGCCCGCCTGTTCAACCTGCACGGGCTGCGCGACGGCAGCACGCCCAACCCCCTGGGTTCACTGATCGTCAGCGTAACGACCTTCAACGACAACGTGGGCAGGGTGGAGGTCAGCTATTATCACGAACAGGCCGGCGGCCCCGATTTCGTGGGCAACGACCAGCTCGAGAATGTGGAGTACGAGTTCGACCGCCTGGAGGTCGACGGGGACACCGCCCGCATCAGCGGCCGGGTTTCGGGCGAGTTGCACCACCGGGAGAATCCGCTGAGCGAGGAGACGGATCCGTCGCGCACGCGCTCGGTGGAGGTGGAGTTCGACACCACCCTGCCCGAACAGGAGTAGGGCCGGGAAAAAGGAACCGGCGCCCGCCCCCTTTTCGCCTGCAAGCAGGCTCCCACAGTCGAACAAAGCGGGGCGGGCTCCCGTTTTACGGCACTCGGCTTACATCAGATCGAAGCGATCGGCGTTCATCACCTTGTTCCAGGCATCGACGAAGTCCCAGACGAACTTCTCCGCCGCGTCGTCCTGAGCATAGGCCTCGGCCAGGGCCCGCAGCTGCGAGTTGGAGCCGAACACCAGGTCCACGCGGGTCCCGGTCCACTTCACCTCGCCGGTGGCGCGGTCACGTCCCTCGAAGCGGTCGGACTCCTCGCCCACGGGCTGCCACTCGATGCCCATGTCGACCAGGTTCACGAAGAAGTCGTTGGTCAGCTGCCCGGGACGATCGGTCAGCACGCCATCCTTCGAGCCCCCGTGGTTGGCATCCAGGGCGCGCATGCCGCCCACCAGCACCGTCATCTCGGGGGCCGTCAGGCCCAGCAGCTGGGCACGGTCCAGCAACATCTCCTCTTCGGCCACGGTGAAGCGCGCCCGGCGGTAATTGCGAAAGCCGTCGGCTTCAGGCTTCATCGGCTCGAAGGACTCGGCGTCGGTCTGCTCCTCGGTCGCATCCGTGCGTCCGGGGATGAACGGCACGTACACCGGGTGCCCGGCATCCGCCGCGGCCTTCTCGATGGCGGCCGCCCCGCCCAGCACGATCATGTCGGCCAGGGAGATGCGCTTGTCGCCATACTGCTCGTCGTTGAAGGCCTTGCGCACGCCCTCCAGCCGGTCCAGCACCTTCGCCAGCTGCTGCGGCTCGAACGCCTCCCAGTCCTTCTGCGGCGCCAGGCGGATACGCGCCCCGTTGGCCCCGCCACGCTTGTCCGACTGACGGAAGGTGCACGCCGAACACCAGGCGGTGGCCACCAGCTCCTGCACCGTCAGTCCGGTCGCGAGGATCCCGGCCTTCAGCCGGTCGGCATCCTGCGCATCGATCAGCACGTGATCCACCGGTGGGACCGGATCCTGCCAGATCAGGTCCTCGTCCGGGACTTCCGGCCCGAGGTAGCGATCCTTCGGCCCCATGTCACGGTGCGTCAGCTTGAACCAGGCGCGCGCGAAGGCGTCGGCGAACTCCTCCGGGTTCTCCTTGAAGTGCAGGGCGATCTTGCGGTACTCGGGATCCTCGCGCATCGCCATGTCGGCGGTGGTCATCATGATGCCCACCTTCTGCGACGGGTCCTCAGCGTCCGGGGCGTGGTCCTCGTCGGCGAGGTTCTTCGGCACCCACTGCCAGGCCCCGGCCGGGCTCTTCGACAGCTCCCAGTCGTACTTGAACAGCACCTCCAGGTAGCTCATGTCCCACTGCCGCGGGGTCGGGGTCCAGGATCCCTCCAGCCCGCTGGTGATGGTGTCGCGGCCCTTGCCGGAACCATAGCTGCTCTTCCAGCCCAGACCCATCTCCTCCAGCGGCGCGGCCTCCGGCTCCGGTCCCACGTGGGCGGCATCCCCCGCGCCATGCACCTTGCCAAAGGTGTGCCCGCCGGCGGTCAGCGCCACCGTCTCGTAGTCGTTCATCGCCATGCGCTCGAAGGTCTCGCGGATGTCGTGCGCCGACTTGAGCGGATCGGGGTTGCCGTCCGGACCCTCGGGGTTCACGTAGATCAGGCCCATCTGTACTGCGGCGAGCGGGTTCTCGAGTTCACGTTCGCCGGAATAGCGGCTCTTCGCGTGATCGCTGGTCGCCAGCCACTCGTCCTCGGCACCCCAGTAGATGTCCTCTTCCGGCGCCCAGATGTCCTCGCGCCCGCCGCCGAAGCCGAAGGTCTCGAAGCCCATGGACTCCAGCGCCACGTTGCCGGCCAGGATGTACA
Organism: Thioalkalivibrio sp. ALE19; assembly: GCF_000428605.1. Lineage (NCBI taxonomy): Bacteria > Pseudomonadati > Pseudomonadota > Gammaproteobacteria > Chromatiales > Ectothiorhodospiraceae > Thioalkalivibrio > Thioalkalivibrio sp. ALE19. The sequence continues at coordinate 10,771 of NZ_AUAG01000039.1, read as the reverse complement.
GGTCGGCCCAGGAGATCTTGTTGCCGTATTTCTGCTTGATCGGCCACAGCAGACGCCGCGCCTTGTCGAGGTTGGCGTTGTCCGGCCAGCTGTTGATGGGGGCGAACCGCTGGTTGCCCGTGGACGCCCCGCCCCGGCCGTCGGCGGTGCGATAGGTCCCGGCGGCGTGCCAGGCCATGCGGATCAGCAACGGGCCGTAATGGCCGTAGTCGGCCGGCCACCAGTCCTGCGAGTCGGTCATCAGATCGGCCAGATCCTGTTTGACCGCCTTCAGGTCCAGCTGGCTGAACGCCTCGGCGTAGTCGAATTCCGGCCCCAGCGGGTCGGACTCGATCCCGTGCTGGTGCAGGATGCCCAGATTCAGCTGGTTGGGCCACCAGTCACGCGGACCACCGCCGCCGGCATCGTTGCGGGTACGGCTTCCGTGCATCACCGGGCACTTGCCTTCGGCGTTCGCTTTGTCTCCTGCCATCTCTCTCTCCTCGTTCGGTTGCATTCAGCAGGGAGGGCGCAAACCGGACTCCGGGTCACGGCATCGCCTTCCTCTGTCATGAGGTATAGCAGGATTGAGAATAGATGCCATTATCGTTTGCACATTGTTGTATTAGGCATCAACTATTTCGCCGCTTTGCTTCACAACCGGGCCCGGGCCCGCTGCACCAGACCGGCCGGGTCGCGCAGGCCGGGCACCACCTTTGCATGCCCGTCGGCATCCACCACCGTGACCTTGCCGAAGCCCAGGCGCCGACCCAGCCAGTGCTGCTTCACGCCGATGTCGCCGACTCTCTTGAGATCGAAACGCACCGCGCGCTGCCACAGGAGCCCGCTCGCCACGTGGAGGTAACGATCGGTCAGCACCGCCTCGGAGTTGACGAAACTGGCCAGCCCCCGAATCGCCAGCCCCGGCAGGACCACCAGGTAGAGCACCGCGGCCGCGCCCAGACCCCACACCCCGAGCGGGCCGATGGCCAGCAGCGCCGTGAGCCCCAGCACCCCCAGCGCCGGCAGGAACACCGCCCAGTGGGCGTTGGTCTCCAGCTCCACATGCGCCCCGGGCTCCAGATCTTCGCGCAGTTCGATGGAACGCCGCCCCAGGATCACCAGCAGGCTGATCAGCACCGCCGGCGGCAGCAGCAGGATACCCGCCACCAGCAGCATGTTGCCGACGCGCGCCCCGGACCAGGCCACACCCGCCACCAGGGTGATGACCGCGGAGAGCATCAGCGCCACCGCCAGCATCCACAGGGCGCGGCGCACGCGCTCGCCACGACAGACCTCGCGGGCCGAACGCCCGCCCGGCCACCAGCGGATCAGCGCCGCCGCCAGTGTCAGCGGCAGCAGCACCACGAACGCCGCCACGAACCCGAGTGAACTCCCGCCACGCACCAGCATGGCCCCCAGCAGCGAGATCACCGTTGCCACCGCCAGGATCAGCGGCATCTGCCGCCCCAGTCGTGCCCAGAAACCCTGCGCCATCACGCCCTCTTGCGGTTATCCGTATCCGGAAAAGGCGCCAGTCTATCAGCGAACGGCTTATTCCTCGGCGGCCGGCGGCTCGGCCGCGCCCGAGAACCCCGGTCCGCGCACGTCCTCGATCTCCCAGCCGCGATCCATGTCGCGTCCGGTCACCCACCAGTCATGCACGTGCAGGCGCAGCGGGCCGCGCACCCGTTCCTCGAAGCGCGACGGCAGGACATACGGCCCGACCTCCTCGTACTCCAGGAACGTAGTGTCCACGTGCGCGCCCTGCGTGCGTTCAAAGCCCTCCAGCGTTATGTGCACGCGGTACAGCCGGTCGGTCTCCGGATGGATCCACATCACCACCTCGTCGCGTTCGGCAAAGCCGAAGCCCGGTTCGATGGTCGCCAGCACGCGGTGATAATCCACCCCGTCCTCGCGCCGGTCCGGCAGGCGCTGCAGATCGGTGGCGCGGTGCTTCACGAAACTGGGGCCGAAATGGAACAGCTCGCCGGCGTCGATGGTCATCGCGGTGGCGGCGACCCGGTCCGGGTCCGTCTCGAACTCGCCGTTGTAGTACACGCTGATCGTGCCCTCGTGGCGGAACACGTGCTTTACGCCCTCGGGCCCGGTGTACTCGCGGACATAGAGCGAATCCGCCGGCCGGTAGCGTTCTTCCGAGCGACCGCGGAATCCGGTGTCCGCCACCAGCGGCTGGATGCGCTGGATCATGCGTCCCCATTCGCCGTCGGTGGCCATGTTGAAGTCGCGCGGATCCTCGCGCAGGTCGCCCCCGTGCGCCTCCAGCGTTCGCTCGAACAGGGTCTCGGCCGACAGCCCGTCGGCGAACTCCCGATCCGGCGCCGGCTCCGGAAAGGCGCGCCCGCAGCCCGCCAGCAACACGATCAATCCCGCCACGCCCGCAAGCCGCCAGCCCGCGGCCACTGTCCATCCCGTCCGTACCATGGCCATCCTCCCCTGCGTGCGACCCGGGCCCTGCGGCCCGGCATCCGTCTACTCGGGATCCGGGGGCACGCCGGAAAGTTCCACGTGCTCGCACCCCACGAGCTCCCACAGCTCCGGCATCAGCCGTTCCATGCGCTGCTGGATCGCATCGGACACCAGCAGCATGTGGTCGATCCCCTCAGTCCGGCCGAAGATCGAATGGGTCAGCTCCTCGCGGGTACGCACGCGGTTGCGGATATCGTCCAGCAGCCGCTGAAACTCCGATGGCGTGGGCTGCACACCCAGCGCCCGGAACAGCTCCCCGAGCCCGTTCATCAGCCCTTCGGCCTCCGGCCCCAGGCCGAAATCCTCCGGACGGTAATCCGCCTCGCCCACCGAGGCGCGCGGCACCCACACGGTAAAGCCGACCTTCTTCAGTGAATGATAGATCGGCTCCTCCGAGATCAGCAGCAGCATCAGCCGCTCCCGACTGGCCACGAACGACGCTCCGCCCATGGACCACTCGCCATCCACCACGAAGCGGTACAGCCGCAGGTGCTCGCGGAAGTCCGCCGCCTGCAGCTGATCCAGGATCAGGATGGTGCGTTCGCCCTCGGAGTACGCACAGGCACTGGAGACCTCGCGGTCGAAGGCCGGGATCGGCGGTTCCTCGACTCCGTCCTCCTCCGGATTGGACGGCGGCTGCGCCGTCGGTGCCGGATCATGCGCCTGGGTGAAATCGTGATACAGCACGTGCGGGACTTCCAGTGCCGCGGCCAGGGCGTTGGCGAAAGCGGTCTTGCGCCGCCCCGAGTCCCCTTCCACGTTCAGTGTGGGGATCGCTCCGCCCGCCTGGGCCAGCACACAGTCCACATGATGGGCATAGTCGATATTCGACTCGAAGCCGTTGTCGGCCATCCGTTCGCGCAGCGTCTTCATGGGCCTTCCTCGTGGCCTGCCTTCCCCTCAAGGATACTTTCCCGCTGGCCGGCAGGGATATGGAACCGGTCCCCCGGCAGACGTCGAGCAGCCGCAGCGTGTTCCAGTCGACAGAACGAACCCGACACAATCCATGAACCTGGTTCACAAACCGTTCCGGGTTCGCTAGCCTGCCGCCTCATGGGAACCGAAGACCGCAAGCAACGCGAGCGCCAGGCACGCGAACAGCTGTTCATCGACAAGGCCCACGAGCTGATCCGCACGGACGGCCTGCTGGCCCTGCAGATGTCGAAGCTGGCGGCCGCCTGCGAATACGCCACCGGCACGCTGTACCAGCACTTCGCCTCCAAGGAGGATCTGCTGGCCGCGGTGGCGACACGCACCACCATCCAGCACGCCGAACGCTTCCGCCGGCTACCGGAGCTGCCCCTGGGCACGCGCTCGCAGATGCTGGCGATCGTACTGACGGATCTCGATTTCGCCGCCGCCAACCCGGACCACTACCGCCTGATGCAGTACCTGCTCACCGAAGCGGTCTGGGCGCAGATCTCGCAGGAACGCCGGGAGGCCCTGCTCACGGCCGCCCAGCCCATCAGCGATGCCGTGAGTGGCGTGGTGGAAAGGGCCCGGGAAAAGGGGGACCTTCCCGTGGCACGGGAAATCTCCGCCGAAGAGATGGGGCTCGGCCCCTGGGCCCTGAACCTGGGCATGCAGAACCTCGCGAACGCGCGCGGCCTGCTGGAGGCGTATGACATCGGCCAGCCGCTGGATCACCTGATCCGGCACTTCCACGCCCTGATGACCGGCTGGCGCTGGGAGCCGCGCGTGGACCCCGACGAACCCTCGGTGGTGCGCGCGGAGACCGAGCGCGTGCGCGCCGTGCTGCAGGAGACCTTCCAGTGAGTCGCCGTTTCTTCTACATGCTGTTCGGCGTGGCCGTGGTACTGGGCGGGATCTTCGGGTTCAAGGCCTTCATGGACCAGCAGATCGCCGAATATTTCGAAGAGATGCCCGAACCCGAGGCCACCATCAACGCCGCCACCGCCGAGACCGACGCGTGGACGCCCGAGACCCGCGCCATCGGCAGCCTGGAGGCGGTGCGCGGCGCGACCCTGAGCTTCCAGAGCCAGGGCCTGGTGGATCGCATCCTGTTCTCCAGTGGCACCGAAGTGGTCGAAGGCGAGACCCTGGTGGAGCTGGACACCGCCCTCGACCGCGCCGAGCTGGAGAGCCTGCAGGCCGCGGCCATGCTGGCCGAAAGCGAGCTGCAGCGCGCCCGCGGGCTGGCCGAGCGCGACAGCATCTCCGACTCCGAACTGCAGCGCCGGCAGACCGAAGCGGAACAGGCCCGCGCCGCCGTGCGCTCGCAGGAAGAGCGCATCCGGCAGAAGCGCCTGCGCGCGCCGTTCGACGGCCAGCTGGGCATCCGCCAGATCGACGAGGGCCAGTTCGTCGGCCCCGGCGATCCGGTGGTCGAACTGCAGACCCTGGACCCCATCCACCTGGATTTCTCCCTGCCCGAGCGGCGCCTGAGCCAGATCGAGCTGGGCCAGGAGGTGCGCGTGCGGGTGGATGCGCACGACTCCACCTTCAGCGGCGAGATCACCGCCATCGAACCCCGGGTGCGCGCGGCCTCGCGCATGTTCCGGGTGCAGGCCACCCTCGATAACGAGGACCACCGCCTGCGCCCGGGCCAGTTCGCCCGCGTGACGCTGGAACGCGGCGAGGCCGAGGAAGGACTGGTGGTGCCGCAGACCGCTATCCGCCACGCCCCGTGGGGCCAGTCGGCGTTCGTGGTGTTCGAGGACGATGACGGGCAGAAGCGGGTGGAACAGCGTCTGGTCGAGACCGGCGAACGGCGCGGCGACCTGATCCGCATCCGCGACGGGCTCGAGGAAGGCGACACCGTGGCGGCCAGCGGCCTGCTCAAGCTGCAGAACGACACCCCGGTGAACATCACCGAAGACGCCCGGCCGGATGCCGAGCGTGACCCGCGCCCGGACACTCGCTGACCCGGGCCGCGACCATGCGTTTCACCGACGTCTTCATTCAGAAACCGGTGCTGGCCACGGTGGTCAGCCTGTTCATCCTGCTGTTCGGCATCCGCGCGGTGGTGGACCTGAACGTCCGCCAGTTCCCCGAGGTGCAGAACGCGGTGGTGACCGTCAGCACGTCGTACATCGGCGCGGAAGCCGATCTGGTCGAGGGCTTCATCACCACCCCGATGGAGCGCGAGGTCGCCGAGGCCGAGGGCATCGACTACATCGTCTCCTCCAGCATGGCGGGTACCAGCACGGTGCAGGCGCACCTGGAACTGGACTACGACCCCAACGAGGCGCTGACCCAGATCTCCGCACAGGTCGACAAGATCCGCTCCGAACTCCCGGCCGAGGCCGAGGACCCGGTGGTGGACCTGTCGGTGGGCGACGACGTCGCGGCGATGTACCTGTCGTTCTATTCCGAACAGCTCGACAACAACCAGATCACCGACTACCTCGTGCGCGAGGTGCAGCCGGAGCTGTCCACCGTCAACGGCGTGCAGCGCGCCGAGATCCTCGGCGGCGAGCCCTTTGCCATGCGGGCCTGGCTGGACGCCGACCGCATGGCCTCCTACGGGGTCAGCGGGCGCGACGTGCGCCAGGCGCTGGAGGGCAACAACGTGCTCTCCGCGGTCGGCCAGACCCGGGGTTCGATGGTCAGCCTCGACCTCACCGCCGACACCGACCTGCAGAGCGTCGAGGAATTCGAGCAGCTGGTGCTGTTCGAGGCCGATGGCGACCTGGTGCGCCTGGCCGACGTGGCCGAGGTGGAACTGGGCTCGGAGAGCTACGACTCCTCGGTGCGCTTCAACGGTCAGGCGGCCACCTTCATGGGGATCGAGCTGGCCCCGGACGCCAACGCCCTGGACGTGATCGCCGAGCTGCGCGAGGTCTTCGACGAACGCGTGGAGCCACGGCTGCCGTCGGGGCTGAACGGCGAGATCGTCTACGACTCCACCGACTACATCGAGAGCGCGATCAACGAGGTGCTGATCACCATCGCCCTCGCGCTGCTGATCGTGCTGGCGGTGATCTACCTGTTCCTGGGCTCGCTGCGCAGCGTGATCATCCCCGCGGTGGCCGTGCCGCTGTCGCTGGTCGGCACCTTCATGCTGATGCTGCTGATGGGCTTCTCGCTCAACCTCCTGACGTTGCTGGCGATGGTCCTGGCGATCGGCATCGTGGTGGACGACGCGATCATCATGCTGGAGAACATCTCGCGGCATATCGAGGAGGGGATGTCGCGCATGGAGGCCGCGCTGCAGGGCGCGCGCGAGCTGGCCTGGCCGATCGTGGCGATGTCCACCACGCTGGTCGCGGTGTTCCTGCCGCTGGGCTTCATCGGCGGGCTGACCGGCACGCTGTTCATCGAGTTCGCCTTCACCCTGGCGGCCACCGTGGTGATCTCGGGGATCGTCGCCATCACCCTGTCGCCGATGATGTGTTCGAAGATCCTGCGCCACGGCGACGGCCAGCAGCGCGGACGCATCGAGACCTGGCTGGACGACCGCTTCGACGGTCTGCGCCGGCGCTACCGGCGGCGCCTGCACGGGGCCCTCAACGACCGCTTCACCATCGCGATGTTCGGCGCGATCGTGCTGGTCTCGTGCTATTTCCTGTTCGTCACCTCGCAGTCGGAACTGGAACCGCCCGAGGACCAGGGCTTCGCCTTCTCCATCATGGAGGGCGACCCGCATATGGGCATCGACCACCTCGAACGCAACACGGCCCTGACCGACGGCCTGTTCGACGAGATCCCGGAGATGGACAACATCTTCATCGTCAACGGCTTCGGCGGCGGTCCGGGCATGGCCGGCGCGACCAACCAGGCGCTGGGCGGCTTCGTGATGAGCCCGTGGGAACAGCGCGAGCGCGACACCGACACGATCCTGGAAGAAGACCTGCAACCGGCGCTGGAGCGCATCCCGGGGCTGGAGGTGTTCGCGGTCCAACCACCGCAGCTGCCGACCCCGGGCGACGGTGCGCCGGTCAGCGTGGTGTTCAACTCCACGGCCTCGTTCGAGGAGCTGGAAACGTTCAGTGACGAGATCACCGAGCGCGCGATGGCCACCGGGCGCTTCATCTTCCTGGATACCGATCTCGACTTCGACAAGCCGCGGGTGGACCTGAAGATCGACCGCGAGCGCGCGGCCCAGCTCGGCATCGACATGACCACGCTGAACGCCGACCTCGCCACGTTCCTCTCCGGAGGCTACACCGGGCGCTTCGCGATGGAGAACCGCAGCTACCGGGTGATCCCCCAGGTGCAGCGCTCCGACCGCCTGACCCCGGAGCAGCTGGAGGAGCTGTTCACCCGCACCGCCGACGGCACGCCGGTGCCGCTGTCCAGCATCGTGACCCTCGAGGAGAGCGTCACCCCGCGCCAGCTGAACCGCTTCCAGCAGCTCAACGCCGTGACCCTGCAGGGCGTGCCGGCCCCGGGCGTGACCCTGGGCGAGGCGCTGGAGCTGATCGACGAGATCGCCGCCGAAGTACTGCCGCCGGACGTAAACGTGGACTACGCAGGTGAATCCCGCCAGCTGAAGGCCGAGGGCGGCGACCTGGTGGTGACGTTCTTCTTCGCCCTGCTCGTGATCTTCCTGGTGCTGGCCGCGCAGTTCGAGTCGTTCCGCGACCCGCTGATCATCCTGACCACCGTGCCGATGTCCATCGCCGGCGCGCTGATCTTCATCAGCCTGGGCGTGACCTCGCTGAACATCTACACCCAGGTGGGCCTGCTGACGCTGATCGGCCTGATCGCCAAGCACGGCATCCTGATCGTGGAGTTCGCCAACCAGCTGCAGCGCCAGGGGCACCCGCTGCGCGACGCGATCGAGGAGGCCGCCAGCCTGCGCCTGCGTCCGATCCTGATGACCACCACCGCGACCGTGGTGGCCATGGTGCCGCTGCTGATGTCCACCGGCGCCGGCGCCGGCTCGCGCTTCGCCATGGGTCTGGTGATCGCCGCCGGCATGGCCATCGGCACGCTGTTCACCCTGTTCGTGGTCCCGGCGATCTACACCTACCTCGCGCGGGACCACTACGCCGACCGCCTCGCCGCCGGGGAGACGGACCACTCGCCCGCCTGACCGACACGCCTGACCTGGCATGGCGGCAACCATTTGCCGCCATGCGGCTAAAGTTTGCCGCCCGCCAGCCGTTACCTCCGGGAAGTTGTGTACCCGGAGGGCCACCGCCCATGCGCATCGCAGAACATTCCCTGGAACTTTCAAGCCAGCGCGTCGCCTTCGAGGCCACGCACCGCTCGGCACGTGTCACCGCCACCCGCGCCGCCGCCGCGAACCTGCCAGCACCGCCGGCAGCCCCCGCAGCAATCGCGGCAACCGGCGAATCCCCCCGGGCCCTGCCATCGTTGTCAGCCCCGGCCGCCACCCCGCACACCGAAGCCCGCTCCACGGTCGGCGCGGCACCCGCGGATGCCGAACTCACCCCGCTAGACAACATGCGCATGGAGCTGCTGCGCCTGATCGTGGAACGCCTGACCGGCCGGGAGATCGAGGTCCTGGACCCGTCCGAGCTGCGCCCGGACCCGGCCGAGGATGCCGAGGCGGTCGAATTCTCGCCGCCCGCCGCTCACGCACGGGGACCGGCCCCGGTGGCCCGTGCCGGCATCGCCTGGTCGGTGGAGGAAACCCGTATCGAAGTCGAGCACACGTCCTTCGAGGCCCGGGGCATGGTGCGCACCGCCGACGGTCAGGCGATCGACATCGACCTCTCCGTCAGCATGAGCCGCGAGTTCATGCAGCACACCCGCGTCAGCGCCGGCATGGACGCCGAGCTGCACGATCCGCTGGTCATCAACTTCGATGCACCGGCGGCTGCCCTCACCGACACCCGTTTCGAGTTCGATCTGGATGCCGACGGTCACGAACAGCAGGTGGCCTTTCTGCAGCCCGGCAGCGGGTTCCTGGCCATCGACCGCTCCGGCAGCGGCAAGGTGGACGACGGCTCGGAGTTGTTCGGCCCGCTCACCGGCGACGGCTTTGCCGAGCTGCGCCGCCACGACCACGACGGCAACGGCTGGATCGACGCGGACGACCCGGTCTACGACCGCCTGCGCGTGTGGACGCGCGACGAACAGGGGCGCGACCAGCTACTCGCCCTGGGAGAGGTCGGGGTCGGCGCCATCTACCTGGGCCACGTCAGCACCCCGTTCGACCTGCGGCACAGCGGAGACAACACCCTGCTCGGCCAGGTCGAGTCCACCGGACTGTGGATCAACGAAGACGGGGAAACCGGCAGCGTCCAGCAGATCGACCTGACCGCCTGAGCGGGGAACCGCGGAGCCCGTATTACTCCGTCAGTTCCTTGAGGATGCGTGCGTGGATGTCGCGGTCCTCGTCCTTGCTCAGCACGAAGCGGATGTAGCGCACCGATTCCAGATGCGGGGTCCGGTGCACCACCGTCTCCAGGGCCACCCGCGCCGCGTCCTCGATGGGGTAGCCGAACGCCCCGGTGGACAGCGCCGGGAACGCGATGCTGAAGATCCCCGCCTCCTCGGCGCGCGCCAGGGCCTCGCGATAGCACGAGGCCAGCAGGCGACTGGCCGGTTCGTCACGCCCGTACACCGGCCCGAGGCAATGGATCACGTAACGGTTGCGCAGCCGGTGCCCGTCCGTCAGCACGGCCTGACCCGGTTCGATGGGGGCCAGCGCCTGGCATTCACGCTCCAGCTCCGGCCCCGCCGCATGGTGGATGGCCCCGGCCACGCCCCCGCCCGGGCGCAGCCAGGCATTGGCCGCGTTGACGATGGCGTCCATGTCGTGCTGCTCGACGATGTTGCCGGTCACGCACTCGATCTTCACTCCCCGGACCACAACCTGCATGGTGGTTCCCCCGTCTTTCCCTGATCATTTCCGTCTCAAGCATAGGCCAGGCGACCGGCGCCGTACACGCCGTCCCCTCCCCCGGTAGGAGGCCAGCCCCCTGGCCGACCCGGCCCAGGAGATTCCCCGAACGCACAATCGGCCGGAGGGCCGGCCTCCTACCGGGGGCAGGGCCCCATCCGTCGCAGGAGGCCAACCCCCTGGCCGATCCGACGCCCCGTAGACCCCATGGATCGCATCGCAATCCATGAAGTCTTCGGGATCGGCCAAGATCTGCGCCAAAAAACACCCTTTGGCACAGATAGTTGCGATGCGATCCATATCAGGAGGCCAGCCCCCTGGCCGATCCGGCGTCACGTCCGGAGCAGCAATTCCACCGGCCGCCGGGGCGTCGCCCGCGGGGTCCCGTCCGGGCTCCCCAGCGCGAACAGCAGCTGCGGATGCCCGCGGTCCAGCTGCTCTGCCAGCTCCGCACGTCGCTCCGGCAGCTGCAGCGGCTGATTCAGATAGCGCGCGCAGAACCCGTGACGCGCGGCCTCCAGC
>NZ_AUAG01000038.1:0-19617 GCF_000428605.1 Thioalkalivibrio sp. ALE19 | reverse complement strand
AGCAGGCGCCGCCACTTTTTTAGCGCATAGATCTGCAGGTGGGCCTCACCCAGCGCCTCCCGCGTCTCGCGCAGCTCCGACTCGTACTGCTCGCGCAGATCCTTCGGACGGGACTTGAAGCCGTTCTCCATGTTCTTCTGCGCCTCGTCCATCCAGCTCTCGACGTCGGACACCGCCAGATCATGCTGGCGCGCCACCTCCGCCACTGTGGTCTTGCCCTTGAAGATGTCCATCACCACGGCCGTCTTGCGCTTCGCCGTCCACCGCTTCACCGGTGCTTCTTCGCTCATCATGCCCTCCTGTTGGCCCCACAATAACCTGTGCAGCCGTCGAGGGGGTCACTTCACGATGGCACAACGAACCTTCGCCTGACCCACGGCTCGAACGTACATGGACATCCCGCTGTTGATCATCGGCCTGCTGCTGGCTGCCACACTCGCGGCCTTCTTCGCCGGCGTGCTGCCGTATCCCGTCGGCTGGATCATCCTCGGCATCGCGTTCATCGGCCGGCTGCTTTATCTGCGGACCCGCGGCGGAAACTGATACGTTGGTCCCATCGAATTCACCACACGGTTAACGAGACGGAGAAGCGACATGAGTGATCTGGAAGGCAAGGTCATCGCCATCACCGGCGGCGCCGGGGGCATCGGCGAGAGCACGGCGCGCGAGCTTTATGAACAGGGCGCCAGCCTGGTCATCACCGACCGCGAGGCGGGCCCGGTGGAAGACATCGCCCGCTCGCTCGGCGAGCGCGCGGTCGGCCTGGCAGTCGACGTGACCGGGCGCGAGGACAACGAGCGCATGGTCGCCACCGCCCTGGATCGTTTCGGCCGCCTCGATGGCGTGTTCCTCAACGCCGGGATCGAGGGCGAGATCGGTCCGTTCGACAGCCGCACCGATGCCGCCTGGGACAAGGTCTTCGCCGTCAACGTGCAGGGCGTGCGCCTGGGCGCGGAAGCGGCCCTGCCGGCACTGCGCCGCGGCAACGGCGGCAGCATCGTCATCACCTCCAGCGTGGCCGGACTGCGCGGCTTCGGCGGTCTCTCGCCGTACGTATCCAGCAAGCATGCGGTGGTGGGCATGATGAAGTGCCTGGCCGCCGAACTCGGGCCGGAGAACATCCGCGTCAACACCCTCAACCCGGGCCCGGTCGCCAACCGCATGATGGAATCCATCGAGGAACAGGCGAACCCCGGCCATGCCGACGAGGTGCACCAGTCCTTCGAGGCGCGCATCCCGCTGGGTCGCTACGTCAACAACGAGGAATGCGCCGGCATGGCCGCGTTCCTGCTGTCCGACGCCGCCTCCGGCTGCACCGGCAACACCTACGTCGTCGACGGCGGCCTCTGCGCGCAGTAACCCGGGGCCCTAACCCGTCGCGCGCATGCCGCCGCCTCCGCCACCACCCGGTGGCGGGGTCCAGACGTTGCGAAAGGCCTGGTGGGTGTTCTGCGGCAGATCGCGCGAGAAGCGCAGCTGAACGCCTCCGTCCGTGCGTACCGCATGGATCCGCCCGCGCTGGATGCGGTACTGACGTGCCACGTCCTCGCAGCCGCGCAGGAACGCCCTCGGCGGCTTGCCGCGCCGCACCCGGGCCGTTCCGTCACGCAGCTCCACCGTAAACACCAGCCGTGCGTGCCACAGCATCAGCGCGACCCCCAGGGCCAGCACGGCGAACATGAACAGCAACGTCAGCAACATGATGGATACGCCACGGGCGTGGAACACGTGCCCAGTGTAGCCCCGATGCGGCCTACCGCACGCTGCGAACTCGCCAATCCGTGCTAGCGTCAGGGGATCACTCGCCAACCGAGGCACACAACATGCACTGGACCCGGATTCTGGGACTCGCCCTTCTGGCAGGAGGGATCATCCTCCTGGTCATGGGCTTCAACGCCACCGAAAGCCTGACCGAGGAACTGCACCAGGAATTCACCGGCCGCTACACCGATGACACGCGCCTGTACCTGATCCTTGGCGGGATAATGACCGTCGTCGGCCTCGTCCTGGCGATCTTCGGCGTGCGCCGCTGAGGTCGCCAACCAGCTTCCATGTCACCAATCCAGCTCCTCGTCGCATTCATCCGCCGGGGTCTCCATCCCCTCGCGGATCGACTCGCGCATACCCGGCACCGATAGCAGGTACAGGGTCTCCTGAATGGCCGACCAGTCCGACTCGGATAGCAGGACTGCGTTGTTCCGTTTGCCAGTGATCACGATTGGCTCATGGGATTCCGCCGTTTCGTCGATCAACCGGTAGAGGTTGCTGCGCGCCTCTGTAGCCGTATTCCCCGTCATGGCACACCTCGCGCGTGTGTGGGCTCCGATTAAGAGTACGCCTTGACGTACGTCCCGCAAACCGTACGCTTGATCTCCGCGCCTTCGCCGAGGCCGATCGCCAGCGGCAACATGCCGAGCACCGTGGTCAGGGTGGTCATCAGGATCGGACGCAGGCGCAGCGCGCCGGCCTCCACCACCGCCCGTTCCCCACCGCGGGCTGGGGCCTGACCACCGCAGGAGGCCAGCCCCCTGGCCGATCAGGCGCGTCCAACACCCCATCGCCCAGAGGGCTGGGCTCCCACGTGTTTAGAAATAGTCGTCCTCGCGCTGGTGCCGGAACGCCAGCAGGGTGACCGTCTCGGCATCGTCGATTTCGAACAGGGCGACATAACCCGAGCGGCCAAACGGGATCAGGAGTTCGCGGATGCGGGGGTAGGAGGCGTCGAGCATGCGGCAGCTCAGCGGAAAGCGCTCCAGTAGCGACACCGCCTCGCCGATGGCGGTTCGGGCATGGGCCGCGGCTGCCGGGTCGCTCTCCGAGAGGAACGCGACAAGCCGCAGGAGATCTTCGCGTGCCTGCGCTGTAAATCGTACCGAGTAACTCATCCTTGAGGCTCCAGCGAGTCGGCTACTGCTTGCTTAACAGACGGTCGAGATCGTTGAGCACCGATTGGGCCGGGAAGTACTCATCCGTTTCCCGGGCGCGGCGCGCGGATTCCAGACCGCGCGCCAGAAACTCGGCCCGCGCCTGTCGGCGGTCAATCTCGTGGCGAACGGCATCCTCGATAAAGGCCGACAGCGTTTCTCCCTCGCCAAGGGCCTGCTCCACCTGATGCCGAAAACCATCGCTGACCCGCAGGGCCGGTAACGTCGTGTTTTTCATACCGCGTCTCCGCAAGAACCTCCTCGGAGTGTATCGCAAATGCAATACAGCGCCCATCGGTGGACCCGTCCGCGCCGCTCGACGCAGCCTGACCCGGCTGATGGGCCACGGGTAACCACTCTGGCCTGTCTCCGTCATTGCGAGGCCTCGCAGAGGCCGCGGCAATCGGCCGTCGCTCGGTACCGCTCGTGGCCCTTGTGACCGACCGCAATGATCGACGATCCGGGGTTGCTGGCCTATACTTATGGCAAAGGTTGCCAAGCCGAGACGCGGAGGCCTCCATGGCCACAATGAACATTTCGCTACCCGATCCCATGAAATCCTGGGTAGAAGAACAGGCGCAATCCGGCCAGTACAGCAACAGCAGTGATTACGTGCGAGACCTGATCCGCCGCGACCGGGAGCGGGCGCTGAAGATCGCGCACCTGCAGGCGCTCACCACGGAAGGCCTGGAAAGCGGTCGTGGCGAGCGAACAATGGAAGAGCTGAAGTCAGCCGCCAGGAGCGACCCCGAAGACTAACAGCATGCGATATGCCCTGACCTGCAAGGCGGAAGACGACCTCATCGAGATCTTCCGCAGTAGCGTCGAACAATTCGGCCCGCAACAGGCAGAGCGCTACCACAGCCTGCTGGCTGCAACCTTCGAGTTTCTGGCGGAAAACCCTCGTGCAGCGCGTGAGCGCAAGGAAATCTCACCACCCGTTCGGGTTCATCCCGTCGGCGCACACATCGTGCTGTACCAGATCGAAGATGATGAGATCCTGATCATCCGTATTCGCCACGCGCACGAGGACTGGGAGGGAGACGAGCCGTAGGCAATGCGGTAACGCTCCGGGAGCGCGACCCAAGGCTGCATCGAACCCTGCGCCGGATCCTGAAGGAAATGCTCCGCAACGACCCGGCCACCGGAACCGGGAAGCCGGAACCCCTCCGACATTCGCTCTCGGGCTTCTGGTCCCGGCGCCTGTCCGCCCGGGACCGACTGATCTACCGCTTCGACGATCAAACCATCCACATCTTCGCGATCGGCGGCCATTACGACACGTTGTGATCCGGGCTTCAGGTACTCGCCGTCTCGGGCTGCCGGAACACCACCCATTCGTACGCACAGTCCTGGCAGGCAGAAGTGTAGGTCGGCCCGGATTTGGTCACGCGAACCTTGCGCGAGTCGCATGCCGGACATGGCCTTTTCATGGAGGTATTCGTGCCGCAGGCCCCGCAGCGTACGTAATACCCGTATTTGCCGTACATGCCGTTCAGGTTCTGCAGTTCGCCGCAGTTCTTGCAGGCAACCGCGCCATCCGTGGCCGCCGCCGACGAGGCGGCCGGCTGCGAATCCGTCGTCTCGGCTTGGGCCTGCTGCGGCTGAGGTTGCGCCTCTGGCTGCGGTGCGGGCCGGGACTCCGGCTCCGCCTCAGGTGCGGCCTGAGGGGCGGGCTCGGCCGAAGCCGGCGCCTCGCGGACCTCCGCAGCCGTCGCGCCCGTGTCCCCCAAATGGTTCTGCATCAGAAAATCGCCGATCCCCTCGATCTCCTTCTGGCTGAACCGCGGCCTCCCGGTCAGCAGGCCCTTCGCCCGCGAACCCACCAGTTCGCGCACCTTGTCGGCCACGAACTCGCTCTTCACCACGCGGTCGGTAATCTCCCGGGGCATTTCGTCCCGGTGCAGGATCGCACTGCTGGAAACCGCACAAAGCGTTCGCCAGTCCCGTCCACCAATCTGCGTCTGCATCCCCAGAAGCTTGCCGAGGAACTGCTCCACGTTCTCTCGCAGAAGATCCTTTACCAGCGCCTCCTGCAACTCCGCCTGGCGCACCGGCGACGGCATCCCGTACCACTCACCACGGTAACTGCGCGACCACTCCCCGTGGCCGTTCACCTTCACCTCGCCGTAAATACTCTTGGACTCGATCACGACCAGCCCATACGGATGGACCACCAGATGATCGACCTGCGCCCGCTCCCCGTTGTGTTCGATCCGCAGGTCGTTGATAACACGAACGCTTTCGTCATCGGCAAACTCGCGCCGCAGATAGAACGCCACATCCTGTTCCTGCTGGTGACCGGCCTTCGACCGCACGTCCTGCCCGCTCGTACCGTCCTTCTCCTTGAGAATCATCCCGCCTCCTTTGTGCGCCAAAACCCGACCAATCGTAATGGTGCAGTCCAGCCACCACCAACGGACGCGCCATCCACAGCACCATTGACTCGACCCGCACGCCGGCCTACTTTAGTCTTTTCCACATAGACCAAGCGGTTTTAATCCATGCTCGTACTCTCACGCACCGAAGGCGAAAGCCTGCAGATTGGCGAAGAGATCGTCGTGACCGTGCTGCAAAGCAAGGGAAACCAGGTCCGGCTGGGTATCGCCGCCCCCGAGGACGTGGATATCGTCCGGGAAGAAATCGCCGATGAGCCCCACCCTGCGGAAGGCACGTCGGATCGGAGGGATTAAGCCAGACGGTCGCGCTGGGACTGACTTGGACCTGCGCATGCCCCATGGGTACCCATACGGCCGACAGGACAGGCGGGCGGCCTACACGCTCCTATGGAGCACCCACCGCTCCGGCGAACACTTTGTAATGGAAAAACGAAGGACCGGGGAAAGTCCGAACAAGAAACGCTCTACACAACCTTTACAACTGTTTCGGCCACTGCTCGGGGCGCGGCGTCACAAACGGCTTGCACTGGCTCCGATCCCTCGTAAAGCGGGAACCATCCCAGACATGAACCGCGCGCGGCACCCGAACACCCTTCTCCATAGGCGCCAGCCGATACACCGCGCAATTCCTTTCATCAAAGCCCTGGAAGACGAAAGCCGCTTCACGTCCGCCAAATGGCCCGTAGCTATACCCGTGCACTTCGAATGGCTCTTGGCGCACCAGGCATCCGGAAAGAAGAAGAGCCAACGCAACGAGGATCGCGTTGAATTTCACTGATAACGCTCTCGGTTCAGGATACTTAACAAAGCCCAACCCTCGCGCGTTGACTCCATCACACTAAGACAGCCGCCCTAGCCTAGTCGAAAACGACCGCCTCGAGCCGTTCCGAAACCTCCTCAGCGAGCGGACCGAAATCAATCACGCCGTTCTGTGCAGGCGGAGCCGGCAAGATTGCAACTCCCTCCACCTTGGACCCATCTCGATAGGGGAAGGTCTCTATGTAGACCCGAACATCCATGTCATCCACCGGCATCAGAAAACGATCCGCATTAAAGCCGGACACGTCCTCGTTGTGATGGTTCGGCCTGAACGAGTACGCATCAAGCAGGCGGCGGAAGTTCGCGTAAACCGTGTCCGGGTCATAGGGGTTGTCAATCTCGAACCGATAGAACACCAGACCACTGGAGAGCATGGTCCGCAGCTCATCCTCATCGTAAGGGGGGACAGCCATGCGACCAATTGCACCCTGCCGATAGGTCTCCGCACTTACAGCCTGGAAAGACACTTCCTGGAAATCTTCCTTATCCTGGGTCGAGTAATCGATAGCGTACTGGATACCCGATCCCGCGCGACCATTGTCATTCCGACGATGGACCACAAAAGACGTGTCATCAATATCTTCCAGCCACAGACGCTGGCGGAAGGAATCGCGAACACGTACGTCGATATGGAGCAGCGACAGTTCCCCAAAACCCACCGCGCGCGTCCGGATCTCATCAGGGCCATCATCGAACATACCCAGAATCCCATCCGAACCATCAACACCAAGATAACGATCCGGGTCTGCGTACCGCGCCAGGTTGAACGGGTCCCCCGCCTCCGGCACAAAATCAACGTCATCCGGGATCCGGTAGGTCACCGGTTCCATCGAGACAGACTCGACCGACTCGGATCCACTACCCTGGGAGGAAGGCGTGGAGGCCAGACAGCCGGTTAACACGGGAAGGGAAATGGCTGCCACCACGGGCAGAATCACTCCGTTTTTGATCATATTGGTTATAGCCTTATCTTCGCCAATTGTTGTTATTGCGCCATTCTCAGTAGACACATCATATGAAGAACCGAGAAAAGCGTCCGCGAGGGTAAAGGGCGGAAATCAGCCGGTCAATCTGGCGGGCACAGGTCTGGTGTGTTAGAGGGAACCTAATCCAGAGTGCCTCACTGAAAGACGCGTCTATGTGTTCTCATGCCCGCGATCCAGGCTTCATCGAGCCCCGCGACAAATCCTCAATGAGATGCACCGGAATGCCCGGCCTCCGAACCCAGGAAGCCACCCCCTTCCGCATAGGCTCTACGGCCAACTCCCTCGCCTTCGCCGCGCTCGCCCGGTCGCGTTCCCGCCGGTCACGCAGGCCAGAACAGGCGGGTCAGCGGCACGAGCGCGCGGGTTTCTGAATCGGCGTGGTCGTAGTGTTCCATCAGGGCGGTGACCAGGCCGTTGAGGTCCATCAGCATGAGCGGGATCTTCGCCCGATCCGCCTCGTAGCGGGCTTCTTTGGTGAAGCCCCCGGTGCTCACGTAAAGCCCCTTGTCGTCGCCGTGACGCCCGCCCAGGAAGCTGCGCACCTCCTGCGCGCCCATGGCCGTATGCGGACGGTGTTTCACCTCGACCACGATGCGCGGCGACTCGAACCCGAAGCCATCGGGGGAGGCGATCACGTCCACGCCCCGATCCGGCCCCGGTGAAGACTCTCGCGTCTTGTAGCCCATCGCACGTAGCAGGCCGGCCACCAGGCTCTGCATTTCCCAGGCATCCAGACGGCTCACCCGGTCCTTGATGATCTCCACCGCCTCTTCGCGGTAGCGTTTCAGCAGGGCTTCCTCGTCCTCGCCGTCATCCTGCTCCTCTGCCGGGACTGGCGCGGTCGCTTGCCCGCTCAGCAGGGCTTCGATCTCCTGCCTGACCGCATCCGAGAGCCGGAACAGCGTGAGGGTGGACCCGAGAGAATTCCGCGCAGCGAGCGAAAGACGGTCCCGATCCAGCTCCGCCTGCCACTCTACGGCGCGCACGTTTTCGCAGGGCGGCAGCACTGCCGTGTCGTGCCGGTACTCCCCCGTAATCGTGCCCACGTGATAGATCCGGCGACTGGAGTCGTACGTGAGTACCCGGTCTCCCGCGGCCATCTCGTCCCGAAACCGGATCAGCTGGCTCGCCGCGCTCAGGCGTCGGCCGTCGGGCCAGTCCGGAAAGCGTGAGCGGTATTCTTGTACCAGCGAAGCCTTGTCCGCGAAGGCGGACAGATCGCCGATCTCCTCCCAGCCAATGCCGACATGCCCCTTTTCTCGAAATTCATCGGCCTGCCGCCCTCCCTGGCCCGCACGCACCATCCACATATTCACTTCAGCCATCATGCCCCCTGTTCAACATCTTGATCCGGTTCACTATGGCAGCCTCTCCGTCATCGCCTTACACGATCTCCGCCAGGCCCCCCGGCGGCCGATTTCAGCGTCGAAATGGGCACTTTAAGGCGTTAAACAAGCCTTCAGGGGACGTTAATCGTCTGCACTACAGTTGGTTACCGTGGTCCGAACCCGTTATCTTCGTCTACGGGTGAATGCGCACCCGTTAGTACCGAAGATCCGACAACAGGCCTTCAACCCCGGCAGGCGGTGAAGGCCTTATCGCTGGCCATCTCGCCGTCGCGATCCCATGTCGCTGTGCAGCGACCACACGCACTTGGGGTCAGACCTTGCCTCTTGCCTCTCCCATGATCTGGGGGCAAAAAGCAAGGTCTGACCCCGAACTATCTTTTCTGACCGTCACAACCCCGGGGCAGTCAACGGGACTTCGATCGATCCAAAAACCGTAGGAGACGTTCCTCACCCGCCCTCAGTTCTTCCGCAAGCTTCTCAGACAATTGATCTTCAGACCCAAGCGGCAGAGATACACGCTTCTTGGCTTCTTTTACAACCGGCGAGCGTGCTGATAAAAGCCGGGCGTCGTCGCTTATTATATGCAAATACTCATTAACCATATCCAGCGCCTCATTCACTCGCTTTCCAAAGGGCAGAAAAGCCCCGTACACCCATGACCCCATCAAAACACGAGCCTCGAGAAGAGCAGCGCTATACTTTTGAGACTCAGCTTCAAACGCATCAATCCGCTTCAAATAGATCGCCCGTTCTGACATCACCCACTTCTCCCGAGATGTCAGATGGGCCAATAATTCTCGATCGAAATCCGGCGCCTCACCGGGGCCAGCCTCCATCCGCAGTCTATCGCAAGCTTTCCATAGTCGATGACCACACATAACGAGTTGCTTTGCGGCATGAAACCTTTCTCTGCCAGCTAACTCCCTCCTCCACGTCCAAAGCCCGAATATTGCAGCAAAGGCCGCAACAACGGCAGCTAACGACATCACGAGATCCCTTACCACCGGGAGCCAAATCTCTAGCGAATCAATCACTGAGTATCCTTGCTGGGTACCGCCATGTGTGTCGAACCTAAAAGTATGAGCGTCTATGCCTGGCCGCCAAGAATAGATACCTAAGGTTGAAGTACCGATTCCAGA
Organism: Thioalkalivibrio sp. ALE19; assembly: GCF_000428605.1. NCBI lineage: Bacteria > Pseudomonadati > Pseudomonadota > Gammaproteobacteria > Chromatiales > Ectothiorhodospiraceae > Thioalkalivibrio > Thioalkalivibrio sp. ALE19. The sequence goes on along the minus strand of NZ_AUAG01000038.1, from coordinate 10,001 downwards.
AGTAGAGCCCTACGCTCCGGCCGCTCCTTTCAAATCTCTTCCTCTATGTAGGCGCGAATGTCGGAATAGTAATGCCATTTGGCGTTTGATGCCGTCCTGGGCTCCAGCAACTCTCGGTAGAGTTTTAGTGCGGTAGCGTCCGGGTCTACTACAAATATATCTTCCAGCTTGGCACTTTTGAACTGGCTGAACATGGTCCTGGCTAGCGTATCCGTAGGAGGGCAGGAATAACCCACAATCACGATCTTCCTTGCCTGATGCATGTACTCATAAGCCAGCGTCCACAAAAACCGAAAAAGGCTCGTCGCAGTGATCGGCTTGTTAGGTATGGGTGGTATAATAAGGGGTGACTCGTTGTCTGCCGGATTGGGGTTTCCGCTGTCATCTGACCAAACTGTTATCTTGTTGGTTGGGACTGTCGACCCAGAGATTATTCTCTCAAATTCTGTCTTATTGCAGCGCCAGTTTATTGACCCATGAAGTTTCAATAGCAAGGGATGAGGGAATGCTTCATCCGAGTTTCTCCTTGTCCCATGGGATTCGTCGTGCGCGATTCTGTCAAAATATATTTTCTTTTTAGATAGACCTCGATCTATCAATGGCCGGTCAAGTATCGTGTCGTAGTTAAATGTGATGATTCGGTCGTTATATTGAGAAGCTGGGGTATTCGCAGGAAAGAGGGTTTCTATTAGCCTTTTTGCCTGCCCGGACCTATTTGCCCTGCACTGCGACAGGTATGCCGCGATGAGATGCGAGAGGTGGTTTAGATATTCCGGGTTGTTGCACTTTCCACGTATTGTTCGAGGGTGCAGGTTCGATAGAAATTCGTACTGGCTAACGCGGTTTATTATCGCCTGTTCGAGTCCATAACCCGTCGCTGGTGTACGGTCGAACCATTCGTTTACAACAAGCTCTGTCGAAGCTTTTCTCCATCCGTTCGAGGGCTTGAAATGTTCAATGTGTTTTAAAAAATCGCTGTCCAGTGGCGTTACTGACCGGGAATAGGGAGTTTTCTGTGGCTTGACCTCGGTCAGCCCATAACTCGCACCAGCACCTAAGATGTATAGGGTCTCAATGTCTTTTCTATTTGCTTCCTGCTTCATTGTTAACTATTGAGTCCGTGAACTAATTGAGTAGTAGCTACATATAGCGTTGCGTTGGTGGCATTGGGGGCGCCGATTGCATAGATTTGCCACTTTGAGGGAAGCACTGAGGGCCGCTCCCGCAGGATAAGTGGGCGGTTATGAGGCATCGGAAAGCGGGTCATGTCAGGCGCCAGTGGTCGTTGTCGGTGGTGGCCTGGCCGAGGATTTGGAGGGCGGCGAGGACCTGGGTGATCGACTTGGTGGGTTTGCGCTTGAAGTGGCTGGCCAGGGCTTCCGGGGTCTGGGGGCCGATGGCGAGGAGGCGGCGGACGGCTTCGACCTGGTCGGGCATGGATTTGGGCCAGGTGGGCTTTTTGGCCGGTTCGGCCGGGGTCTCGGCGGCGGCCTCGGGTTTGGCATCCAGTGTGGCGGTGGTCTGGGTGGCTTCGGGGGCCTGGTAGTCGGGGCGTAGCCAGCGGATGTGGCCCTGGGCTTCTTCGGCGGCGCGTTCGGCGTTGAGTGCGACGAGGCGGCTGAGGAGTTCTTCTTCGGCTTCGGCCTGGTCGGCGGGCTTGTCCGGCAGCGGGGTGGTGGCGCCGGGGCGGCCGACGAGGCGGTCGGCGAGGTCGTTCCAGCCGTAGGCGTCGAAGACGGCGCGGTCGAGGTCGTCGTGCAGTTCGCGCAGCAGGGAGACGAGGCCCTGTTCGTGGATGGTGCGTTCCTTGGCGCTCAGCGATTCTTCGGCGCGCAATTTTTCCAGCACGTTGTACATGCCGGTGAGGGTGAGGTCCGGGTGTTCGGCCTGGCGAGCCTTGCGGTGGGCGTCGATGCGTTCGGCGAGGTCGCCGATGGTGGCGGCCTGCTGATCGTCGAGTTCCGGGAAGGGGAAGGTCTCGAAGCAGCGGGTCTTGTTGTAGCGCGGACGGTCTTCCAGGGTCCCGCCCATCGCCAGGGCCCAGGAAACATGAATTCGGCTGGAGAGGACACCCAAGCTTGAAGGCCGGTCGATGGCGATGTTCACCAGCATGTTGTCGGGCAGGATGTCCGCGTCGAGGAACTGGAAGACGCGATGCTTGGTGGTTTCGACGGTGGCGATGTAGCGGGGAAGACCGGCAGCATATGCACGCCATTCAGGACGCGGACGACCGTGTAACCACCAGTTTTCGCGGATACCACGATCACGATTCTGATCGCGTTCGGGCTTCACTCGCTCGGTGAGCCATTGGTAGATCGTCGGATATTCGCGCTTTACTTCTTCGATCTGAAGGCCAAACAGGTCGATGACCATGACACCCCGGGGTGTCTGGGTGAGGTCCCGGCCATTGCGATACTGGCGGATTACGTTATCCAGCCCCGGCCGGGTGCCGAGGCCCAGCATCTTCGCTTCATCGCTGTTCACGATGAAACCAGCGCCGAACAACATCACACCTCGGCTGGTCAGGTCAGCATTCGCCTGTAGAGTGTTGGCACCGGCCACATTCGCGCCCACGGCCAAATTGGCGAATAGTTTGCCCGTTCGGTGAGTGAGCTCCACTGCACGGGCATCGTCATTCGCATCGCGTTCGTTGACGACATGGCGCAGTGTGCCGGGCTGGTCCCCGGGTACGCCGACGGTCATCGCAATGCGCACGGCGGCTCCATCGGCGCTGTCCACCCAGGGGTGGTCGGGGATGGCGAAGGCGAGCGACAGCGGCTTCTTGCTGTCGTTCAGGTGCGGTTCGAGCACGCGGCGGTTGAAGGTCTGGCGCAGGCTGTTGGTGGTGATGAAGCCGAAGCGCCGGGCTTCGCCCTTGCGGACCTTCTCGGCTGCGATGTGCCACCAGTACATGACGAAGTCGGCGGAGTCCGGGACGATGCCCTTGAAGACCTTTCGCACGGCGTCCACGTAGCCGTCGCCCAGTGCGCGGCGCATGGTGGCGGCGCCGATAAACGGCGGGTTGCCGACGATGAAGTCGGCTTCGGGCCATTCGGTGCGGCGCGGGTTGCTGTAGTGGTAGACGGGGGTGCGGGCGGTCTCGTCGGGGATGAGTTCGCCGGTGACGGGGCTTTTCTTGTAGCTGATGCCGTCCCAGATGGTCACGGGCTGGCCGTGGTCGTCGGTCATGGGTTCGCGGCTGTCGTATTCGATCAGCGCGTCGCGGCATTCGATGTTGTGGAAGTCGCGCAGGATGGGTTCGGGCAGGCTGAGGCGGCCGTGCAGGCGGTAGTGCCATTGCAGGTAGCCGATCCACAGGACGATTTCGGCGATGGCGGCGGCGCGCGGGTTGATCTCGAGCCCCAGGAACTGGTGCGGGTCGACGGTGAGGCCTTCGGTGTCGAAGGTGCCCTGCCCGGCGCTCAGGTCGCGGATGAGGTTGAGCACTTCGCCTTCGAGGCGCTTGAGGTGTTCCAGCGCGACGTAGAGGAAGTTGCCGGAGCCGCAGGCGGGGTCGAGCACGCGCACTTCGCGCAGGCGCTGGTGGAAGCGGTGCAGTTCGTCCAGGGCCTTGTCGGGCTTGTTCTGCTGCAGCCAGGCCTCGGCGGCGACCTGCACGGTGTTCCATTCGGCGCGCAGGGGCTCGATGAGCGTGGGCATGACCAGGCGTTCCACGTAGGCGCGCGGGGTGTAGTGGGCGCCGAGCTTGTGGCGTTCGCGCGGGTCCAGCGCGCGTTCCAGCAGGGTGCCGAAGATCGCGGGTTCGACGAAGCGCCAGTCGGCGCGGGCGGCCTGGATGAGCAGGCCGATCTGGTCGGCGTTGAGCGGGATAGGGTCGATGTTCTGGAACAGGCCGCCGTTGAAGCGCTGCACCTTGTGCATCAGCTGGCCTTCGTAGCCGCCGGTGTTCATTGTCTCCCACAGCGAGCGCATGGCGTCGGGGAAGTGTTCGGGGTTCTGCTGCAGGCGCTCCAGCAGGGCGGTGAAGCAGCCCTTGGGCAGGAGTTCCACGTCCTCGCTGAACATGGTGAACAGGCAGCGCTTGAGGAAGTGGGCGACGCGCTCCACATCAAAGCCCTGCTGTTCCAGGGATTTGGCCAGTTCGGCCAGGCGCGCGCTGACCTCGCGGGTGACGCGGGCGGCGTGCTTGCTGGCGTCGAGCTGGTCGGGCGCCAGCCACAGGTGGTGCAGGCGCTGCTGGATCTCGGGGTCGCGCAGGTCTTCCAGGCGGATGCGGTGGCGGCTTGGGTCCGGGTACGGGACGTAGGTGCCGCCGGAGCGGGAGAACTCGGCGTAGAGCTCGAGGCTGCGGCCGACATCGGTGACCACGATGAACGGCGGGCGGCCTTCGTCTTCCGGCAGGGCGCGCACGTACTGGTCGGCCTGGTTCTGCGCGGCGAGCATGGCCTTGTCCCACCCCTGGGTGTGCAGGCCCTTGCCGGTCTGCTTGGCCTCCAGCACGAAGCAGCCGCGGCGGTAGAGGTCGATGTAGCCGCGGTTTTCGCTGCCGTCCGGGTTGCGGATGGTGACGCGGCGTTCGAACACGTAGGCGTTGTCGCGGGTGTCGTCGCTGGCCGGGTCGGGCTGCGGCAGATCCAGCAGCGCGCACAGCTCGGTGAGGAAGAGCTGGTAGTTGGCGCGCTCGCTGCCGCCCGTGTCGCGCCAGCGGTCGAGGAAGGCCTCGACCTGTTCCGGGGCGGCAATGGCTGCGGCGGGTTCTTCGTCGGCGTGTGCCGGCGCCTCGGCGGTTGCGTCCATCGGCCGTATTTCCTTTGATCTTTCCGGGGAAACGATACCGATTCAGATCGCCGTTGTCCCGTATCCGGCGCCGGAACCACCCGTGCGTGGCAGAATCCAAACCTTGCTTTACCGACACCCACAGGGAGAGAGACATGCAGCACCGCACCACCCGCTGGATTTTTGGACTGGCCCTTGTGGCTTGCGCCGGTACGGCTGCGGCCAACCCGTATGCGGATCTGCAGGAACGCGAGATCAAGGCGCTTTCCGCAGCCGAGAAGCAGGGCCTGCTCGAGGGTCAGGGTCTGGGCACCGCCCTGCCCGCCGAACTGCATGGCTTCCCGGGCCCGATGCACGTGCTGGAGGTCGTCGATCATCTGGATCTCACGTCGGATCAGCGCGCGGAGACCGAACGGCTGTACGAGGAGATGCGCGCGGAGGCGATCGAGCTGGGCGAACGCATCGTGGAACTCGAACGCGAGCTGGATGAAGGGTTTGCCTCCCGGGAGATCAGCGAAGACCGGATCGAGGCGCTGTCCGTGGAGATCGGCAAGCTGCGCGGCCAGCTCCGTTCCACGCATCTGGCGTATCACCTGAAGATGGATGCGCTGATGGACGAGGACCAGAAGGCGGCCTATGCACGCGCCCGCGGCTACGAAGGCTCCGACGACGAGCATCACCACGGCGGGCATCAGGGCCATGATCACGACCACGGGCACCATCACGGTCACTGATACGATACGACCCGGCGCCCGCCGGTTCGGCGTCAGAAGCCGCCTCCTCCGCCGGCGCCTCCCCCGCCTCCGCCACCACCACCGCCGAATCCGCCGCCGAAGCCACCACCGGCCGATCCCGGGCGCGCTCCAGGTGGCGGGGCCGCGGGAAACGGCATGTACCGGTAGACGCCCCAGGCGGCAAGCAGCGCAAGCGCGACCCAGAAAAGCGCTCCCACCACGATCAGCCCCACTCCGGTCTTGCTCAACACGGCACGGTTGCGTGGCAGCAATGCCGCCAGCAGCAGGCACAGCACACCGGGCACCACGAACCAGAGGACGGTGCCCAGCGCGAACGGCGTGGTCCACCAGGGGGATACGTGCAGGCGTTCATGCCAGGCGCCCACGGCCCGCGGCGGGTCGCCTTCGGGGCCGATGGCGGCCGTTTCGATCAGTTCTTCCAGACCGGCGCGCAGGCCCGCCTCATAGGCCCCGCGAGCAAATTCGGGGAGGACGCGCACGTCCATGATCTGCTGCAGATGGGGGCTCCAGAGGTCGTCGTTCCAGGCGCGGTCGGCCTGAACCCAGGCCTTGCGATCATCCCGGCTGACCATCAGCAGCATGTCCCGGCCTTCGGTACGCCGATCGGGGTGCAGCGCCGGGCGCCAGATGGCGAGCCACAACCGGGTAAAACCATCGATGCCCAGCGAATTGCGGGCCTCGTAGTGCGCCACGGATTCCACCGTGACCACCACGATGTGGGTCCCATAGCGGCGCAGGGCCCGGTCCTGAAGGGCCTCCACGGCCTCGCGGCCGGAGGCGCTCAGCAGCCCGGCGCGGTCATCGAGAAACGGCTGCTGCTCCGGCGGATCAGGGATTTCCGCCGCAAACGCCGATGCCGGCACCACCAGCAACAGGGCGAGGACCAGAAACCCGTGAAGGTATGTACTCTGGCTCATACCCCTATAGCTAATATGGCCATGGCGCATGTCACACCGCGCAGGGGCGTGCTCGCATGCAAACCCATTCGCGGCCAGGGCCGCTCCTACGAGTTGGCGACCACGCGGTCGCGCCCTGCGCGTTTCGCTCGGTACAGGGCGTTGTCGGCGCTTTCGATGAGTTCGTCGATGTCCTGCTGGCCATCGCTGCTGGCCACGCCGATGCTGACGGTCACGCGGATGGTCTCGCCCTCGTGCTCGATGGCCATCGCGGCCACGGCCCGGCGCAGCCGTTCGGCGATCTCGCAGGCCTCTTCGGCATCGACCCCGGGTAACAGGACGAGGAACTCCTCCCCGCCGAACCGCCCGCTCAGATCCAGCGGCCGCAGGGAATCACGCAGGGTATCGGCCAGGCCATGCAGGACCCGGTCCCCCACCGGGTGCCCCCAGGTGTCGTTGACCCGTTTGAAGTGGTCCAGGTCCAGCATCAGCAGGGACACCGGATTCTCGTTGGCGGCACGCCGGCGCAGTTCGCGTTCGGCCACCCCCAGGAAATACCAGCGGTTGGCGATGCCGGTCAGCGGATCGGTGGAGGCAATGCGTTCCAGCCGCTGGTTGGCCTCCTGCAGCGCGGCGGTGCGCTCGGCCACGCGCCGTTCCAGTTCCTCTTCCGCGCGCTTGATCTCGGTCAGGTCGCGCTGCACGCCCACGTAGTGGGTCACCCGTTTGTGTGCATCGCATACGGGGGCCAGGCTCAGCTGGATCCACAGCGGTTCGCCGTCGCGGCGGTAGTTGCGCACCAGGGTCTGCACGGGTTCCTCCCGCCGCAACGCCTCGCGGACTTCCCGCACGCCCTCCTGCTCGCTCTCGTCATTCTGCAGGAACCGGCAGTTGCGGCCCAGGACCTCTTCACGCGGGTAACCAAAGAGCTTCTCGAAGGTATCGTTCACCCAAATGATCGGGTTATCGCGGCGCCGGGCGTCGGTGATGATGACCGCATCGTTGATGGCCTTCATCGCCCGTTCGAACAACCTGAGCCGCATGCGCTGGGACTCGATCTCGCGCATCAAAAGGCCGACCCCGATCCCGGTGATGGCGGTAACGGCCAGGAATTCCTGCATCGCGAGGATGGCCCTTTCGGAGTCCACGCCGTACATCGGCCAGGATACGTGCACCATCCAGACAACGGAGGTGGCCGCCACCATCGCCACCAGCAGAGCTGCGCCGACCACGCCGAACCGGGCCGCGGCCCACAGCACCGGCGGCAACAACAGCACCAGCGCCAGCGGATGCCCGCCGTCCTCGGCTCGCCCGGTCGTCAGCAGCACCGTGGCCATGGCCGCCAGCAACACCAGCAGGGCACCCGCCTCCAGCACCCGGCCACCGGTCCACCCGTGGAGCAGCTCGCGGTGCTGCCGGCTCAGGATGACCAGCAGCGGCGTCAACAGCAGCAGGCCCAGAGCGTCGCCGAACCACCACATCTGCCAGTGCGCGAGGTAACCACCCTCCTCGCCCAACAGCCCGCGATAAACCCCGGCGCCGAACAGGGCGGCCAGCCCGGCCGCCAGCAACGGCCCGAACAGCAGGAAATAGCCGCCCCGGGCGAGGCTGTCGAAGTCGAAGCGCGGACCGGTGAACCAGCGGATGAGCGACGCGGCCAGGAAGACCTCGAACAGGTTCACCATGCCGAAGGACACCGCGGCCCACAGCGGGAAGGTCGGGAGGTCGGCGGCGATCTCCGCCGCCATCACGGCCGGCACCACCCAGGCCCAGCGGCGCACCGGCAGCAACAGCAGGGCCGCCAGCGCCACGGCGTTGGGGGGCCAGATGATGGCTTTTCCATCGGGGGACACGGTCTGCGTCACCCCCAGCCAGGCCCCGGCGAAATAGCCCAGTCCGACCACCGCCATGATGCCCATGCCGATCAACCATTCCGGGCTTGCCCTTGTTACCTTTTGCTCGTCCATGCGATGAATGCCTGACTGGACCATTCAGCGAAAAACGCGGAACTATATCACATTTTGGTTATATACCCTTCCACCCAAACCCCTGCGTTGATGCGGGGCACGGCGAGCGTGCCGTGCCTATACTCGGACTGAATCACCCCCCTCCGCGATACGGGAAGGAGATCAGCATGGCCAGGCGTGGTTACGGGCCGGCGGCCCGATGGCAACCGAACGAACCCTCCCCGAGCGCCGCTAGCGGGGTTGCCGAAGCCCCCTCGGGCCCCGGGTCCCCGCCGCCGGGAGAGGAAAGCCCGGTGGAAGGCCAGCTGGAGTTCGTGAAGATCTCCCCGCTCAAGCGGCTGCCGTTTTTCGGCGAAAAGACCAGCAGCATCGCGGAACTGCGCCAGGCCGGCACGCCGATCGCCCGGCTGCGTCGGCCCTCGGGCGGGCTCGCGGCGTGGTTCGGCAGGCCGGAGCTGCATTTCGCCACCACGCGCATGCGCCTGGCCGACCCGCCGGACGCGGGGTTCTTCCAGCAGCTTCAGCGCAATGTCGGCTTCTTCGGGATGCCGCAGCGCCAGGAGGTCTGGCGTGCCGGCGCGGGTACGGTCACGCAGATCGAGGAGACCAGCACCGACCGCAAGACGCTCAGCGGGCTGTTCAGCTATCGCGACGATCACTACCAGCTCAACGGCGAACGCACCGACCGGCGCGGGCTGTTCAGCTATACCCTGCGCGATAATCGCGACATGGTCGCCACACTTCGGCCCAAGCAGGAAACCGGCCTGACCGGCGGCTGGTTCGTCGAGGTCATCCATCCGCGTCCGGTCGGGGCCATCGCCATTGCCTGCCATATGGCCATGTGGCTGGAACAAAGCACCGGCGACTCGAGCGTCGCCGCCGGAGGGGCCGCCGGAGGCGGTGGTGGCGGTGGCGGCGGCTGCTGACCCCGCGCCGATCAGCCGGTCGCCCTGTTCGGAAACCGCTCCGGGTGCTCAATGATCTCCTGCGTCAGGTCGACATCAATATCGGGCCAGTAGAAATGTCCCGGGGATGGTTCTTCGACATTCACGATGGCCCTGACCGGCTGGTCACGGAACCAGGGGAATTCGTCGTAGGGCATGAACAGTTCCTGGCCTCGCACGAGCAGCCAGAGACCATGCCCCGAAATGTTCGTGACCTCAACTTCCGAAATAGCGTTGCCATGCGCTGACAAGCTCATGATGGTGCTCCTCGATCAGCCACTCGATCTCTTTCAGCTGCGCCCGGTTGTATCGCCATGACTGCGCCAGCTGTAGTTCCGGTTCCAGCCAGAATTTTGCTTCGCCCTCCGCCGAAACCACATGGACGTGCTTGCGCGTTTCTTCTCGCGAGAAGAAAAAGAATCGATACCCCTTCTCTCTGAATACGGTTGGACTCGTCGTTGGTATCAGACCTGGCTTCGAGGGTAGCAGTATAGTCGAGACACGTCCCTTTCAGCCGCGGCGCACGGAGGCCTGGTGGAGTTCGTCACGGGCGATGCCGACGAAGTCCTGCATGAAGGCGAGGCCTTCGTCTTCGCGGCGGATGGCCAGGCGCAGGGTGCTCCACAGGCCATCGGGGCCCATGCGCAGACGCGCGATGGCGGAACGCCCGGGGCCACGCGAACCGGTGCCGGCGCCCTGCAT
>NZ_AUAG01000037.1:0-20380 GCF_000428605.1 Thioalkalivibrio sp. ALE19 | reverse complement strand
TTGAGGACCGCCTTCATGTACGTACGGAAACGCGACCGCAGCGCCATGTTGTGGGCGCGGTTCTTCATGGACTGACGGGCCCGTTTACGGGCAGAAGCAATATTCGCCAAAACTCTATCCCTCGCGTGATTCGCCGGGTTCTCTGAAAGGCGACAAAGCATACTCGGGACCCCGGTCAGGGTCAAGCTCGTCTTCGCCTGCAAGCAGGCTCCTGATATGGATCGCATCGCAACTATCTGTGCCAAAGGGTGTTTTTTGGCGCAGATCTTGGCCGATCCCGAAGACTTCATGGATTGCGATGCGATCCATGGGGTCTACGGGCGCGGTCGTGCAATGCTGTGGGAGCCTGCTTGCAGGCGAGCCGGGCCCGGGCGCCCCGGAATGGAATCCCGGAGCCTGTGCGTCTACATTGCAGGCATCACAACACAAGAAAGGAGCATGGAGATGAAATACCCCGCCGCCCGCAACAACGCCCTGGTCCCCGGCTTCGTGCTGGTGCTGCTGGCCCTGTTTGCCGCCAGCCTGGTCCTGGTCCCGCAGCAGGCGCGCGCCTTCGAGCCCGAGGCCAAGGTCGCCTACCACGCCGATTTCGCCGATCCGCGGCGCTTCTCGGCGATGCTCACCAGCATCAACAACATGGTCACCCATTACGAGCGCGAGTTCATCGAGGCGGATGTGCGGATCGTGTTCATGTCCCACGGCATCCGTTTCATCGCCGATGACGACCTCGAAGGCACCCCGTTCGAGGCCGACGAGGAATTGCTGGAGGAGCGTGAACGGCTGCAGAGCCGCCTGCGCACCCTGGCCAATACCTATGGTGTGCAGCTGGAGCTGTGCGACATCACCCGCGGTGACATCGGCCTTCCGGAAGAGGATCTGATGGATGGCGTGGATATCGAGCTGGTGCCCTCCGGCGTGGTGCGCCTGACCGAGCTGCAGAACGACGAAGGCTTCGCCTACCTGAAGATCGAGTAATCCTCCCTTCCTCCTGACGGCTGCCCGCGGTTCTCCGGGGCAGCCGTCGCCGGGCCTGGCGACGGGCGAGTCGGTTACACTCCGGTCCGCTCATTGTCTGTGTGGTGCCGGCTTCCGCATGAACCGACTGTTCCGATCCACCGCTGTGGTCAGCGGCATGACCATGATCTCCCGTATCATGGGCTATCTGCGCGACATGGTCCTGGCGGTGACCTTCGGGGCCAGCGCGGCCACCGACGCCTTCTTCGTCGCCTTCCGCATCCCCAATTTCCTGCGCCGGCTGTTCGCCGAGGGGGCCTTCAACCAGGCCTTCGTCCCGGTGTTTGCCGAATTCCGCGAGAAGCGCGGGCGCGAGGCCCTGCGCGATCTGCTGGACCATACCGCCGGGGCGCTGCTGGGCGCGGTGGCCATCGTCACGCTGCTGGGCATCCTCGCGGCCCCGGCCCTGATCTGGATCTTCGCCCCCGGGCTGGCGCAGGAGGCAGGGCGCCAGGACCTGGCGGCGGACATGCTGCGGATCACCTTCCCGTACCTGCTGTTCATCTCGCTGACCGCGATGGCGGCGGGCATCCTCAACAGCATCGGGCGCTTCGCGGTGCCGGCCTTCACCCCGGTATTTCTCAACCTGGCGCTGATCGCCGCCGCGCTGTGGCTGGCGCCGATGTTCGCCGAACCGGTGGTCGCGCTGGCCTGGGGGGTGTTCATCGCCGGGGCGCTGCAGCTGGCCTTCCAGATCCCGTTTTTGTGGCGCGCGGGGCTGCTGCCACGGCCGCGTTTCCGCCGGGCGCACGAGGGCGTGCGCCGGATCGTCAAGCTGATGCTGCCCGCGATCCTCGGGACCTCGGTGGTGCAGATCAACCTGCTGGTGGACACCCTGATCGCCTCGTTCCTGGTGGCGGGTTCGATCTCCTGGCTGTATTTCGGCGATCGCTTCGTCGAGCTGCCGCTGGCGCTGTTCGGCATCGCCATCGGTACGGTGATCCTTCCGCGCCTGGCGAAACAGTTCAACGAGGAGCGGCCCGAGGCCTTCGGCCGCACCCTGGACTGGGCCCTGCGCACGGCGATGCTGGTGGCCCTGCCGGCGATGGCCGGGCTGGTGGTGCTGGCGGTGCCGATCCTCGCGACGCTGATCCAGTATCAGGAGTTCACCCCGCACGACACCCACATGACCGCACTGGCGCTGGCCGCCTATTCGCTGGGGCTCCCGGGCTTCATCCTGATCAAGGTGCTCGCGCCGGGCTTCTTCGCCCGCCAGGACACGAAGACCCCGGTGCGCATCGCGATCATTGCCATGCTGTGGAACATGCTGCTCAACGGCCTGTTCGTGCTGCCGTGGTATCTGTCCGGGGTGCCGGGTGCGCATGCCGGGCTGGCGCTGGCGACCTCGGCCTCGGCCTATATCAACGCCGGGCTGCTGTATCGCGGGCTGGTGCGCGAGGGCATCTATCGCCCCGGGCCGGCCCTGCGGCGCCTGCGCTACGGGCTGCCCGTGGCCCTGGCGGTGATGGTGGCGGTCCTGGTGGTGCTGTCGCCGGCGCTGGACGCGTGGACGGACTGGTCGATCCCCGAGCGCGGGACGGCGCTGACCGGGCTGATCGCCGCCGGGGTGGCCAGTCTCGGGGTGACCCTGTGGCTGGCCGGCCTGCGTCCGCGGCATTTCCTGTTGCGCGAGGCCTGATCTCGCGGGGCACGCCGGGTTATACTTGCCGTTTTTCCTGGATACGGGGCAATGCGGCTGATTCGAGGGCTGGGCAGGTCCGACGGTGCGGATTCCGGGCTGGCCGCGGTGCGTGGCGCCGTGGTGACCATCGGCAACTTCGACGGTCTGCACTGCGGGCATCAGGCGGTGGTGGACCGCCTGCTGGCGGCCGCGCGCGAGCACGCCGCACCGTCGGTGCTGATGACCTTCGAACCGCTGCCGCGCGAATATTTCGCCGAGCATGCCGGGGCGCCCACGCCGCCGGGCCGGCTGCAGCGCCTGCGCGACCGTCTGGTGGCGCTGGACGGCCGCGGACTGGACGCCGCCTGGGTGCTGCGCTTCGATGCCCGCCTGGCGGGGCTGCCGGCGCGCGACTTCCTCGAGGAGGTCCTGTACCGGCGGCTGGGCGCGCGCCATGTGCTGGTGGGCGACGACTTCCGCTTCGGCCGCGGACGCGAGGGCGACAGCGCGCTGATGCGCGCCGAAGGGGAGCGGCTGGGCTTCAGCGTGGAGTCCACGCCCACGGTCAGCGATGCCGACGGGCGCATCAGCAGCACCCGGGTGCGCGCCGCCGCGCGCGAGGGCGGCTTCGACGAGGTGGCGCGGCTGCTGGGACGGCCGTACCGGCTGCACGGGCGGGTGGCGCATGGCGACCGCCTGGGGCGCACCATCGGCTTCCCCACGGCCAACGTGCGCCTCGGGCGCTGGCCGCTGGCGCTGCGCGGGGTGTATGCCGGCTGGCTGCACGGCGCGGGCGGCGAGCCGCTGGCCGCGGTGGCGAACATCGGCTGGCGGCCTACGGTGCAGGGCACCGAACAGCGCCTGGAGATCCATGTGCTGGACGCCGCCCCCGAACTCTACGGCGCGCGCGTGGCGTTCGAACCGCGCGCGCTGGTTCGCGGCGAACAGCGCTTCGACGGGCTGGATGCCCTCAAGGCGCAGATCGCGCGGGACGCCGACACGGCGCGTGAATGCCTGACAGGCGACGAACCGGGCCGCGTGCCCCGTACCGTCTGCTGACACCGGTCCAGATCGCCGAATTCCTCCAACTCCACAGCAACCGGCCCCGCGGGGCCCATCCGGAAGAGCCATGGCCAAGAAACAGGCACCGCCGAATCCCTACAAGGATACGCTCAACCTGCCGCAGACCGCGTTCCCCATGCGGGCGAACCTGGCAAAGCGCGAGCCGGAATGGCTGGAGCAGTGGCGCGCGGAGGATCGTTACCGCCGCCTGCGCGAGCACTGCGCCGGACGGCCGCGTTTCGTGCTGGCCGACGGCCCGCCGTACGCCAACGGCTCCATCCACGTGGGGCACGCGGTCAACAAGATCCTCAAGGACATCATCGTCAAGAGCCGCACGCTGGCGGGTTTCGATGCCCCGTACGTGCCCGGCTGGGACTGCCATGGCCTGCCGATCGAGCTGCAGGTGGAGCACAACATCGGCAAGCCCGGCCACGAGGTGGACGCCGCCGCGTTCCGCGAGGCCTGCCGTGCCTACGCCGCGGAACAGGTGGCCGGTCAGTCGGCCGACTTCCAGCGCCTGGGCGTGCTGGGCGACTGGGACCACCCGTACCTGACCATGGACTACCAGGTCGAGGCGGATACCGTGCGCGCGCTGGCGCGCATCTACGAACGCGGCCACGTGCAGATGGGCGAGAAGCCGGTGCACTGGTGCGTGGACTGCGGCTCCGCGCTGGCCGAAGCCGAGGTGGAGTACGAGGACAAGATCTCGCAGGCGATCGACGTGCGCTTCCGCGTGGTGGACGACGTGGATCTGGTGCGGCGTTTCTCCGGTGCGGATGCCGACGGCCCGGTGAGCGTGGTGATCTGGACCACCACGCCGTGGACCCTGCCGGCCAACCAGGCGGTGGCCGTGCACCCCGAGCTGGATTACGCGCTGGTGGAACTGGAACACGAGCGCCTGCTGCTGGCGGAAGAGCTGCTGGAGGACTGCCTGGGTCGCTACGATCTGGGCGAAGGCCGTGTGCTGGCCCGCGTGAAGGGTGCCGCGCTGGAAGGCCTGATGCTGCAGCACCCGTTCCTGGAGCGCGAAGTGCCGCTGATCCTCGGCGACCACGTGACCACCGAGGCCGGTACCGGCTGCGTGCATACCGCCCCCGGCCATGGTCAGGACGACTACGCCGTGGGCCTGCAGTACAACCTGCCGGTGGACAACCCGGTGGGCCCCGACGGGGTGTTCGTGGAGGGCACGCCGTATTTCGCAGGGCAGAACGTGCACCAGGCCAACGGCCACGTGATCGACGTGCTGCACGAGAAGGCCGCGCTGATCGTGGCGCGCAAGCTGCACCACAGCTACCCCCACTGCTGGCGGCACAAGACCCCCATCATCTTCCGCGCCACGCCGCAGTGGTTCATCAGCATGGACCGTGCGGAACTGCGCGCCGATGCCCTGCGCGCGATCGGCGCGACGCGCTGGATGCCCGACTGGGGCGAGGCGCGCATTCACGGCATGGTGGCCAACCGGCCCGACTGGTGCATCTCGCGTCAGCGCCACTGGGGCGTGCCCATCCCGTTCTTCCTCAACCGCAAAACCGGGCGCGTGCACCCGCGCACCCCGGAGCTCACCGAGCGGGTCGCCCGGCGCATCGAGGAGCAGGGCATCGAGGCCTGGTTCAGCCTGGACCCCGAAGAATTCCTCGGCGAGGAGGCCGCCGACTACGTCAAGCTCACCGATACCCTGGACGTATGGTTCGACTCCGGCGTGCTGCACAGCACGGTGGTGGAGAAGCGCCCCGAGCTGGGTGGCCTGCCGGCGGATCTGTTCCTCGAAGGTTCCGACCAGCACCGTGGCTGGTTCCAGTCCAGCCTGCTGACCAGCGTGGCCATGCGCGGCGAGGCGCCCTACCGCGGGGTGCTGACCCACGG
Organism: Thioalkalivibrio sp. ALE19; assembly: GCF_000428605.1. NCBI lineage: Bacteria > Pseudomonadati > Pseudomonadota > Gammaproteobacteria > Chromatiales > Ectothiorhodospiraceae > Thioalkalivibrio > Thioalkalivibrio sp. ALE19. The sequence continues at coordinate 14,820 of NZ_AUAG01000037.1, read as the reverse complement.
CTTCACCGTGGACGAGAACGGCGAGAAGATGTCGAAGTCGCGCGGCAACGTGGTCGCGCCGCAGGAGGTGGTCTCCACCCTGGGGGCGGACATCCTGCGCCTGTGGGTGGCCGCGACCGATTTCGCCGGCGAGATGGCGATCTCCGACAACATCCTCGACCGCACAGCCGATGCCTATCGCCGCATCCGTAACACCATGCGCTTTCTGCTCGGCAACCTCAGCGGCTTCGACCCGCAGCAGCACGCCGTGCCGCTGGACGAGCTGCTGCCGCTGGACCGCTGGATCGTGGCGCGCGCGCTGCAGGTGCAGGAACAGGTCACCCGCTCGTACGACGAGTTCCTGTTCCACCCGATCTACCAGCGGGTGCACAACTTCTGCTCGGTGGAGCTGGGCAGCTTCTACCTCGACGTGATCAAGGACCGCCAGTACACCACGCCGGGGGATTCGCACGCGCGGCGTTCCGCGCAGACCGCGCTGTACCACGTGGCCGAGGCCCTGACCCGGTGGATCGCGCCGATCCTGACCTTCACCGCCGAGGAGATCTGGGAGCTGCTGCCGGGCGAACGCGCCGACTCGGTGCTGTTCGCCACCTGGTACGACGGCCTGGCCCCGCTGCCGGAGGATGTGACGTTCAGCAACGCCGACTGGGACCGCATCCTGGAGATGCGCACCCACGCCGCGCGCGCGCTGGAAACCGCCCGCAACGAGCAGCGCATCGGTGCCTCGCTGACCGCCGAGATCGACCTGCACGTACCCGCCGATGCCCCGGTGCGCGCCCCGCTGGAACGCCTGGGTGACGAGCTGCGGTTTGTGTTCATCACCTCGGAGGTGCGCCTGAGCACCGAGCCCGCCCCGGCCGATGCGCATGTCGCGACCCTGGAGGACGGCACCGCGATCGGCGTGGTGGTGCACCGCAGTGAACACGCCAAGTGCGTGCGCTGCTGGCACCTGCGTCCCGATGTGGGCGAGAACCCGGCGCATCCGGAACTGTGCGGGCGCTGCGTCACCAACGTGGAGGGGCCGGGCGAGACCCGGCGGTTCGCATGAGACTGCCGGGGCATTCCGGACTGGCGCCGGGGCTCGCCCTGGCCGCGGTGGTGCTGGTCCTGGACCAGATCACCAAGTTCTGGGCCGAGCGCGCGCTCACCCAGTTCGCCTCGGTGGAAGTGGCCCCGTTCTTCAACTTCACCCTGCTGTACAACCCGGGGGCCGCGTTCAGCCTGCTGGCAGATGCCGGCGGCTGGGGCCGCTGGCTGCTGTCCGGGATCGCGATCGCCGCCGGGGTGCTGATCACCGTCTGGCTGGCGCGTCTGCCGCGCAATGCCTGGCTGACCATCGCCTCGCTGGGGCTGATCGTGGGCGGGGCCATCGGCAACCTGGTGGACCGCCTGCGCATCGGCAAGGTGGTGGATTTTCTCGATTTCCACTGGGCCGGTTATCACTGGCCCGCATTCAACGTCGCCGACATGGCGATCACCGTGGGCGCGGTGCTGCTGATCGTGGCCGCCTTCACCGAAGGCGAGGCCACCCGCCGCGACTGAACCGCCCCACGCCCGCAAGCGAACTGGAGCAAAGATGACGACCGTAGTAAAAGAAAAGCGCGTACGCATGCACTACCGGCTGGTGCTGGAAAACGGCCTGGTGGTGGATTCCACCGGCGAGGAACCGACCGAGCTGGAGGTCGGCGCCGGCGAGATCCTGCCCGGGCTGGAAGACCTGCTGATCGGCCTGCAGCCGGGCGATCAGCGGGAATTTGCGATCGAGGCCGGGACCATGTTCCCTTGGCCCGAGAAAGAGGCTTTCCAGTCGGTGCCCCGCAACCAGTTCCCGCCCGAGGCGGAGCTGGCAGAGGGGCAGATCTACGAGTTCACCAGCCCGTCGGCCGAGGCCGTGCCCGGCCGCATCAGCGAATTGAGCGAGGAGACCGTGACCGTGGACTTCAACCACCCGCTGGCGGGCAAGAACTTCACCTTCGAGGTGGAGATCCTGGAAGTGCACCCGGCGGACGAGTGATCCGCGAGGAGAACAGGCCATGAACATGCAGGTCCGGCTCGCCAACCCGCGCGGCTTCTGCGCCGGCGTCGAACGCGCCATCGAGATCGTGGAACGCGCCCTGGAGATCCACGGCGCCCCGCTGTACGTGCGCCACGAGGTGGTGCACAACCGCCATGTGGTCGGGCGCCTGGAAGACGCCGGCGTGGTGTTCGTGGAGGAACTGGACGAAGTGCCGGACGGCAACGTGGTCATCTTCTCCGCGCACGGCGTGCCGCGCCGCGTGCAGGAAGAGGCCGAGCAACGCGGCCTGACCGTGTTCGACGCCACCTGCCCGCTGGTGACCAAGGTCCACCTCGAGGTCTCCAAGCATGCCCGCGAGGGGCGCGAAGTCGTCCTCATCGGGCATGCCGGCCACCCCGAGGTGGAGGGCACCCTGGGCCAGTTCGACACCTCGAACGGCGGGCGCATGATGCTGGTGGAAACCGTGGAAGACGTGGAACGCCTGGAGGTGAGCGAGCCCGACCGCCTCGCCTTCGTCAGCCAGACCACGCTGTCGATGGACGACACCGCCGACATCATCGATGCCCTCACCGCGCGCTTCCCCAACATCGAGGGGCCGCGCAAGATGGACATCTGCTACGCCACGCAGAACCGCCAGGACGCGGTGAAGACCCTCACCGACGACTGCGACCTGCTGCTGGTGGTCGGCTCGAAGAACAGCTCCAACTCCAACCGCCTCGCCGAGATCGGCGCGCGCGCCGGCGTGCCGTCGTATCTGGTGGACGGCGCCGCCGACATCGACCCCGCCTGGCTCGAAGGCCGCGACCGCATCGCCGTGACCGCCGGCGCCTCCGCCCCCGAACTGCTGGTGCAGGAAGTCATCGACTACCTGCGCGAGCGCGGCGTGAACGAGGTCAGCGAAGTCGCCGGCCAGGAAGAGACCATCACCTTCTCCATCCCCCCCGGCCTGCGCGACACCGCCTGACCCCCGCAGAAGCGGCCTTGGCCGCGAACTGTAGTTGTCCTAATCTGGGGCCTTTCGGAGTCGCTGCCGCGGTGCCCCATGCTTTCTCCCGAACAAACTTCGCAGCTCGAGCACCTCGCCAGAGAGCATGGCTGGGAGCTGCTGGTCCTGTTCGGCTCCACGGCGCGGGACGGCACCGGCCGCGACATCGACCTTGCCGTTCAGCCGGCGGAGATGCCGGGCCTGATGACCCAGGGCCGCTGGCAACGGCAACTGGAAGAGATCCTGGAACCCTGCCCGGTTGATCTGCTGGTTCTGAGCGAGGGCACTTCCCCGCTGACCCGGTTCGAGGTCTTCCGGGATGGCGTCTGCCTGTACGAAGCACAGGCCGGGCGCTTCCACGCCGAGCAGGACCGGGCCTTCTTCCTGCACGCCGACTCCGTACTCTTCCAGCAACTACGGTAGAGGGCACGGATGCCTCCTGATACCGATGCCGTGCCCGACGCCCTGGAGGTGTATTCCGCCTTTGCCAGCTGGGCCGGGGAGCGCGTCCGGTCGAGCCCGTAGTCATTCCTGCCGGGTATCGGTCTCCCGGGCGCCCCGGTGTACCCTGACCGCTTCAATCTCCCCGGAATATCTCGACCATGACCGAAACCACGCCCGCGCGCCACGACTTCCGCCTCAGCATCGTCTGCCCCGACCAGCACGGCATCGTGGCCCGGGTGGCCGAGGCCATTGCCGGCACCGATGGCTGGATCACCGAAGCCGCCCAGCACACCGATGCCGAGGCCGGCTGGTTCTTCATGCGCTGGGTCTTCGCCCTCGACCCCGTGCGCGAGGGCGAACTGCGCGACCGCCTGCTGCATCTGGGCGAAGACATGCGCATGGACTGGGTGCTGGCCGACTCGCGCAGCCGCCAGCGCGTGGTGCTCATGGTCAGCCGCGAAGGCCACTGCCTGAGCGACCTGCTCGCCCGCTGGCACGCCGGCGAGCTGCCCATGGACATCCCCGCCATCCTCTCCAACCACACCGACCACGAACCCCTGGCGCGCTGCTACGGCATCCCGTTCGAGCACATCCCCGTCCCGCGCGACGACCGCGCGACCGCCTTCGCCCAACTGCAGGAACGCCTCGACGACCTGCAGCCCGACACCGTGGTCCTCGCCCGCTACATGCAGATCCTCCCGCCGTGGATGTGCGAGCGCTACCCGCAGCGCATCATCAACATCCACCACAGCTTCCTGCCCTCGTTCTCCGGCGCGCGCCCCTACCACCAGGCGCACACCCGCGGGGTCAAGCTCATCGGCGCCACCAGCCACTACGTGACCGAAGAACTGGACGCCGGCCCCATCATCGAACAGGACGTCACCCGCGTACGCCACGACGACAGCGTGCAGGACATGATCCGCAAGGGCCGCGACGTGGAACGCTGGGTCCTCGCCCGCGGCCTGCGCTACCACCTCGAAGGCCGCGTGCTCACCCACGGCAACAAGACCGTCGTCTTCGACTGAGCGCCCATCCTCGCGTTGTTCATGAGTTCGTTTTGTTCAATAATATTGAACAAGCTTAATATTTGAACAGGCGCCCGGTCATGGATGGTTCACAGGAACAACGGCTTCTGGAACAGGCATGCGAATGCCTGGAAGGCGTGACCGGGCTGCGACCGCAGATCGAAGGTGCATCATCCCTTTACCTGCGGGTTGCCCCGGAACGCACCCAGCGGCGCTTCGAGGTCCACACCGTGCCCCGTCTCACCCCGGCCAGCGTGAGCTGGATCGCCGCCCGCCTCGAGCCCGAATACCCCGTACTGATCGTCAGCGAGTACGTGAATCCGCGCCTGGCCGAACGCCTGAAGAGCATGGATATCGGCTATCTGGACCTGGCTGGAAACGCCTACATCAATGCCCCGCCGGTGTACGTCTACGTCCGGGGCAACAAGCCGGTGGCCGGGGAGTCGGTGGACCGCGACCCGGCAGGCCGCGCCGCCTTCCAGAGCGCCGGCCTGCGTGTCGTCTTCGCCTTGCTGTGCGCCCCCCGTCTTCTCCACGCGACCTACCGCGAGATTGCCGATGCCGCCGGCGTCTCGCTGGGCAGTGCCAGCCGCAGTCTTCAGGCACTGCGCGACCAGGGCTTTCTCCTCGAAACGGGATCGCGAACCCGCCGTCTGCACAACCATCATGCCCTGATTCAACGGTGGACCCTCGCATACCCGGAACAACTGCGGCCCAGGACGTTACTCGGGCGTTACCGCGCCCCCGGGCCCAGGTGGTGGGAGGACGCCGACCTGGAATCGTACGGTGCCGTCTGGGGAGGGGAGGTCGCGGCCGCAAGGCTGACCGGATACCTGATCCCGGAGCGGGTTTCCATCCACACTCGCATGACCCCCAACCGGCTGATGGCCGCCTTCGGCCTGCGCAAGGATCCGGATGGAGACATCGAACTCCATCAGACCTTCTGGCCGCCGGAATGCCACACCGAAGGCCCGGACCTCGCGCCGCGACTGCTCGTCCATGCCGAACTCATGGCCAGCGGTGACGAACGCAACATTGAAACTGCAAGGATGCTGTATGAGCACGGTCTGGCTGGACGTCTCGAACCGGATTGACCCATTACTAGCCGAAGTGCTGGGTGAGGTGGAGAGCCTGGCCGCCGAGCTGGGTATCCCATTTGTAGTGGTCGGGGCCACCGCGCGGGACATGGTTCTCCATCATGGCTTTGGCCTCGAGGTCCGGCGCGCCACTCGGGACATCGATCTCGCGCTGGAGATCGCACACTGGGATACATTCCAGGGTCTCGAAAAAGGTCTCCTGGCCACTGGTCGTTTCCGCACGGATCGTGCCGCGCAGCGCCTGCTGTACATTGCTGCGCAACAACCTGTGCGGGTCGATCTTATCCCGTTTGGCGGGATCGAAAGGCCGGCTCATACCATCAGCTGGCCACCCGACCACGTGTTCCATCTGAATGTGCAGGGGTTCGCCGATGCTTCCAGGACAGCCCGCCTAGTGCGGGTCAGGAGCGACCCACCAACTGACACGCAATGCATCTCTCCAGCGGGTCTGGCCCTGCTCAAACTCATCGCCTGGGATGACGGCCGGCAGGATGGCCGTCGACGGCGCGACGCGGAAGACCTCCGGTATCTTGTCGAGACGTATCTGGATGCCGGCAATCGTGATCGGTTGTTCCGTGAATATGTCGGCCTGCTTGACCACGAAGACTTCGACTATCTGGAAGCCGGAGCGTACATTCTCGGAGGGGATCTGGCCTCGATCATGGCGCAGGCAACTCGGGCCAGTGTCATCAAAATCCTGGAACAGGAGACAGCACCGGACGGGCGGCTTCAGCTTGTCGGCGACATGGTCGCCAACCTGCCGCATGATCCTGCGGGCACCGCCAGCATTCTCAGACTGCTCGAAAAGATGCTTGTCGGCATCCGGGCTTCCGAGACCGGGACGCCCAACACCGAGTGAAATCGATGGTAGCGGCGACCTGGTCATCGGAGAGCGTGCTCGCACGGAGGCCGCCTTTTACCTCCCTATCCGGTCGGGCGACCGTATTCCGCTGCCACATCCTTGGCAGGGCGTGCTGCTCCACCCCGGGGCTTTGCGCGCTTTGTCTCCTCGTCACGGGAAAGATCGGCCAGAGTCTGCAAGTGCTCCTCCCCGATCTCCTGTCCTGCCAGCAACCGTTCGAGCAGGCTGGTTCCGTCCAGAACCGGCCGGCGCACCAGGCGTGCCGGGCGGGAAAGCGAATATCGCTGTGCCCGGCTGGCCAGTTGTTCCATCTCCTGCAGGCGGGGCCAAAACTCGGAGCGCGGCTCGGTTTCACCCTTAATCCAGGCGTAGATCGTGGGCCGCGAGACATCGAACGCCCGAGCAAGGCCGGTGATCGACAATCCCAGCGATTCGCGCAACGCGGCAAGGACCCGAGAAGCGTCCCGCGCTTCGTTCGCAATGGTGCCGGTCTCTCCCTGCAGCAATGGTGCGTATTCGGCCATCTCGCGAACGGGGGTAAAACGCGCCTTGGCCAAGGCATGGCGCAACGGCATGCTTGCTGACGGGCGACTCATGGGGTGGCTCCTCATGCGGGGGTGCGCTTTACATCGAACTGTACGCTCGGACCCGAGGCTTGTCAGCAACCCCGGATGCTATAGTCGTCCTGTACTCAGGGGACGGGCAGAGCATGGAATCCGCGGGTTACGCCAACATCCCGAAGGCCGAGGAGGCGCGGTCGCCGCGCGAGCGGGTGACCGGGCTGGCGCATGACGCCGCCGCCATCGTGCGCGAGGAATTCGGCGAGGATGCCCGGGTAATCTGGTTCGGCTCCTGGCCGCGTGGCACGGCGCGCTGGAACTCCGACATCGACCTGGCGATCGTGCCGGCCCGGGACGTTGCCATCAGCGACTGGGGCCGGCTGCGCGGCCGCATCGAGGACCTGCGGACGCTCTACACCTTCGATCTGGTCGATCTGACCGAGGCCAGCGACGAACTGCGCCGCGACGTCGAAGACCACGGACAGGCCCTCTGAGCAAAGCGGCCGAACAGCACTGCTCCCGGCTTCCCACCACCTGAAGGCAGCGCTCGGCACCTGAACCGCCGCTGAGCGTTACAGGACCGTGCGGCGGGCGAGGTGCAGGAGGCGGGCGGGCAGTTCGTAATCCAGTTCCCAGATGATGCTCATCGGCTTGCTCCCTTCATGCCGCTGGTAGCGCACCGGGCCGCAGAAGGTGAACGGTTGGCTCAGCCCGGTGGCGTCGCGCTTGGTCGGGCGTATGAACAGCATGGGGGTGTAGCCGAGCTGTTCGTGGTGGATGTAGCGCTGCCCCGTCTCCGAGGTGGGTGAGGTGCCGGACTGCGACTGCCAGTGGAACCGCCGCTCGTTGAGGGCATAGTCCTCGTACATGGTGGTGGGGGAGAACTCCCGCTCGGATTTCTCCAGGGTCACGAACAGCGCATCCACTCGCCGTTCCGGCACATGCCGCACGCCCTCCTGCTGAGAAATCGGCTTCTCCAGGCTCCCGAGCCCCAGCGCCAGCAGGATCTGCTCGCGGGTGTAGGACGCATGCAGTTCCAGCGGCCCGGTCTGCTCCGGGAAGGTGATGCCGCTGGCCGGCACCATGCGCTCGCGCCGCCAGGCAGCGACCTCCTGGAGGTCCCGGTAAAGCGGGCGCTGTTCGCGAACGAACCCGTCCACGGCGGCGAGATCCCCGCTGCCCGGGCGCTTCTTGCCCCAAAGCGTGCTGTGGATCAGGGCCAGCCGCAGCCGTTCTTCCTCGCTGAGCTGATCCACGTTCGCCGCGGATTCGGCCAGATGGCTTTGCAGGGTTTCCAGCAGCCGCTGGTCATCACAGCGGACCAGCCGTTGCAGCCCACGCTTGAGGCCGTTGGCATACGGCTGCAGTGCCTCGGTTGATTCCCCTCCGCAGTCCGCGCGCAGCCGTGAGGGCAGGTCCTTGCGCAGCAGGTCTTCGGCATCGTCCATATGCAGGCAGTCGAGCATCTTGGGCAGGCTGGCGGCGTCGATGTCCTCCTGGAAACAGCCCTTCAGCTCGCGCACGATCTGCGGGCGCTGGCGGTTGATCTGCGCGCGGATGTTGTCGAGGACCCGCTGGGTGGCTAACCGGTCGAGATGGATCAGGCAGCCACTGGGCAGCCAGGGGAAGCCCTCCTCGATCTGGTGATCCACCCGCTTCTCCGGCCGCGCGCTGAGTGCCCGGAACCGAGCGGCGTAGCGAAAGCGCCGGTGCTGCGGGGCCACGAAATCCAGCACCGTGAGGTGCGGCTTGCCTTCATGCAGCCGCAGCCCGCGCCCGAGTTGCTGCAGGTAGACCGTCAGGCTCTCGGTCGGGCGCAACAGCAACAGGGTGTCCACCTCGGGCAGATCCACGCCCTCGTTGTAGAGGTCCACGGTAAAGATGAAGCGGATGCGCCCCTCGCGCAGGTCGCGCTGCACCGATTCGCGCTCGTGGTCCGGGCTCTCGCCGGTCAGCACCGCGCTGGGCACCTGCCTGGCCGAAAAATGCTCCGCCATGAACCGCGCATGGGCGCGGCTGATGCAGAACCCCAGGCCCCGAACCGAGCCCAGGTCGGTCGCGTGTTCATGGGCCTGCCGCAACACCCAGTCGGCGCGCGCCCGGTTGCCGGTGAACACCCCTTCCAGTTCTTGGGCGTCATAGGCCCCGCGCTGCCAGCTCACCCGGCTGAGGTCCACGGACTCATGGTCGGCCACGCCGAAGTAATGGAACGGCACCAGCAGGCGACGCTCGATCGCATCCGGCAGACGGATCTCGTGGGTGTAACGCTGGCCAAAGTGCTCGCGGATGTCGTCGGCATCCGTGCGTTCCGGCGTCGCCGTCAGGCCCAGCAGGCACTTGGGTCGAACATGGTCCAGGATGCGTTGGTAGCTCCCGGCGCTACTGTGGTGCGCCTCATCCAGTACCACGTAATCGAAATGCGCCGGGTCGAGGCGATCGAGGTCCCGTGAATTCCAACTCGCCACCGTGCAGAACAGATGGCGGTCCTGACTCGGGCGCGCCCCGCCCACCAGCACGTCGCCAAACTCGTTGTCCTGCAGCACCTGACGGAAGCTCGCCATCGCCTGACGCAGGATCTCCTCGCGGTGCGCGATGAACAGCAACGACGGGCGCCCCTTGTCCGCCTGCTCGCGCGCAAACCGGCGATAGTCGAACGCCGCGATCATGGTCTTGCCGGTCCCGGTGGCGGCGATCACCAGATGGCGGTCGATCCCCGAACGGCGCTCGCGCTCGATGTCCTCCAGGATCTCCTGCTGGAAGGCATACGGCCGCAGGTCGAAGAATGTGGTGGCGTCTTTCTGCGCGGCTGGCCCTGCGCTGGATTCCGACTCCAGCGCCTGCTGCAGGCGAGGCAGGTCTTCCGCGGTTAGAGGCTCAAACTCGGCCGGGTCTGCCCAGTGCGCCTCGAACGAGGCCTGGATCTGGCGCCACATATGCGGCAGCTCGTATTCGCTGACCTTGGCCGTCCACTCCAGCCCCTCATCCATCGCCACGCGCGAGACATTCGCCGAGCCGATGTAGGCACTGCCAAACCCCGTGTTCCGATGGAACTGGTAGGCCTTGGCGTGCAGGCGTGTCCGATGCGTGTCGTACGAAACCCGAATCTCGGTGTTCGGCAGGCCCAGCAGAAACTCGATCGCCTTCAGATCCGTGGCCCCGAGGTACGAGGTCGTCGCGATTCGCAGCCTGGGCAAGCCATCGGCCGTCGGGGTCTCGGTAAAGCGCTTGAGCGTTTCGCGCAGGGCGCGAATCCCGCTCCATTTGATGAACGACACCAGCCAGTCCGCCCGCTCCGCACTCGCCAGTTCCTTCTCGATCTGCGTGACCAGGCTGGGTGTGCGATCGGATCCAGTAAGCAGGCTGGACAGCGCCAGCGGTATATCCGGCCGCGGTGTCTCCTGCTGCCCCACCTGGTCGGCGGTCGGAGAGCGCACCTCCAACAACTGCCGAAACGGCGGCTGCGGAAGGTCCTCCTCAATGCCCGATAGCGGATGCCCGGCCGCCGCCAGCGCGTCCGCCAGGATCTGCACGGCCCGGGTCCAGTCCTCATGCCCCTTCTCGCGCAGCTCGCCGGCCCGCCCCGCAAGCCGCTGGGCCAGTTCGGCGGCGAGGGTCATCGCCAGATCGTCACCCTCCAGCCCCTGGCTCCAGCGGGCGCGGTCCTCCAGCCCCAGAGCCTCCAGCGCCTGCCGCACCCGCGGCGTATCCAGCCGTTCATGCAGGCCGACCCATTCGGCCCCGGGCCGGGACTTGGCGGCGCTATCCCGGCTCATCCGGAACGTCCCGCAATAAAGGCTTCGAGCAACGGGATGTCCGCGGACGCCAGCTCGAGCCCGCGCGCCTCCAACGGCGACACCCAGCACCAGCGATCGTGCACCGTCAGCACCGGGCTCTCGTCGTCCGTCCACGCCCGCAGCGCCACCAACTCAAGGCACCCTTTACCCGGAATCGGCGTGCGCCCCATCTCTTCCCCGACCCGCAGCTCCAGCGCCAGCTCCTCGCGAAATTCCCGGCACAACGCGGCCTCCAGGCTCTCACCCGGTTCCGCCTTGCCACCGGGAAATTCCCAATACCCCGCCAGCGCCTGATCGGCCCCACGACGCGCCAGAAAGATCCGCCCCTGCGCGTCCTCCAGAATGCCGCAGACCACCACCGCCTGATTCGCTTCTATGAGCGTTTCCAACACCGGCTCTCCGTTAACCTCTGGCCGGATCGTACCAGGGAACGCCGCCACGGCTCCCGCCGGAAGCTGGTTTCTCGGGCCGCGCGTGGTGTCTCCGGACGTCCCGCCACACTGCGATAACGGTGGTATACCGATTCTGTATAGCACCGTGCTCTGTTCCGCCCGAGCTGCCGCCTTCCACGTCTCGCCCCGAATCAGTCCAACCCGCAAGCCTTTAAGGTCGGCCCCTGCGTCTCCCCTATGTTGGACCGGTGGGCCGGTGTAACCCTTTGACCAAGCGCCGAAAATCGTTCGTCCCAGCGCGTGGGTCGCCCTGCCACTCGACGCGACGTCGACTACCATGATCAAAGCATGGTTTACCTGTGGTGGTGTGCCACCGGGACGATAACGCCGGGATGATATGCAGAATCTGTATATCACCAATATGACAGATTCTGTCTAATCTACTGTTCGGTAAGGTAGAAATGGAGTGAGACCATGAATCAGCGAGAAGGCTATCCGCCGGCCCTTCAATTCAATGTGGAAGTAATTCGGACGGTGTTGGCTTCTGCGCAAGCGAAGCTGGACAGCTTGAAGCGGAAAAAGGACGAGTGTCAGAGGGAAGTTGAATACTTGAGGAGCGAAAAGGAAGTCCTTGAATCGGTAGGTGGATATCAGGCACGAGCAGAAGAACGCTCGATCTTCAATTACATCTGTGCCCGCAACGATGACTATCAGCTTCAGAACCCTTTTGAAGGATTAGACATAGATTGCATAAAGGAACGCCTGAAGGAAGTGAACAGCTTGCTTAGCCAAGCAACGGCGCATGCGGAGAAGCTAGAGAAAGGCATAGCTATAGCAAGCGCGGACATTGCTGTACTCGAAAAGGTGGGCTCCTTTCACTTCCGTAGCCGGATTGAGGAGTTTGCGGTCCGTGAATATGCTCATCCCTGACAGGGCTGGACAGTTATGCCGAACAACCGCTTTCAGCCGACGTCGGCGCTCGCGCGCCGTCGCGGCTGAAGCGGGCCGTTATACCGCCGAGGAGGCCATGTAGAGATGCCAGTCAACGAACGATGGAAGGTCGAGATCCCAGCGGGTTACCTGATCTTTGAGCGGGAGTTTTCAATTGCAGGCGTTCAGCACTACAAGGACAATTTCTTTAAGGCCGTCAAGAAAGGCAATGTGGAGTTCCGGATGCAAGCAGAACCTGGAAACCGACATGATCCCAATGCTATAGCGATACTGGCATCTCGCAAGTCTTTCTTTGGCCGCGTAGAGAAGAAAGTGGGGCATGTCCCGGCCGAGATAGCTTCACAGATAGCGGATGCAAAGGTCGGTGATAAGCTAGTTCTGAGGCCGAAGAAGCTATACATCAGTGACGACGGGTTTATTGATTTGAAGTTCGATATTCTGGGTCCGGAGCAGTTGTTCGAGCAATATTCAACGGTATAACCAGTCGGCCAACCGGACCGCATTTCCGCTGTCGCTCCAATGCGCCCGGTTACCTTATGCGTTAGGCAATTAAAGTAAGGAGCCATGATGAATGATGAGCTAGCCCGACTTATGGATCAGCTGGAACAGTCAAAAGAGAAAACTAGCGAGCATGCGATTTCCTCCAAGATCAATAAGGCTACAGAAGAAGATCAAAGCCCAGAAGCTATTGCCGAAAGACTTGCGTTTGGGTTTTGTGAGGATTACTTGGATAAACAGAATGGCTGGGGCACATATTATGGCCCGATGATGGTATGGGTTGGCGATGATGGTAAGGCCTACGAAAGCCCGAGTCTTTCCTTGGTTAACGACAACGTCCTTGAGCATTGGATAACCCGATCAAAAAATACCAAAAATCCGATAATGAAAGCCCGCTATTCCGGGCTTGTGTGGGATCTTTCAGAAGCTGCCATTGGCAGAAAGCCTGACTACAAAATTGCTATCGATTATGTAAATGCCCTTCTTGACGTCACCGATAACGATCTATGCGAACATCCAACTGAAACTATTACGAAAGTCACAAGAGCGTATAGAGTGGCTTCCGCTTTAAATAACTCTGATTTGATAAAAAAATGCATTGAGAGTGCCATTAACCTTGAAGACAGAATTGCAGAAGATGATAAGGCGGGCCTCTGGGGGTTTTGTTTCGATCTTTTCGTATTAGGTAAATGTAGGAGTTTGTCTGAAGCTCAAGAGGAAAAACTAATAGAGGATCTTGAGTCTCGATTGGAAAGAGTTTCTAAAGATTGCTCCCCTTGGGTTTGTGAGTCAGCAGGTATTCCGCTGGCCACCTATTATCGCAGCAAAGGAATGGACGCTGAGGTAACCAGAGTAGTTGATATTGTTGGACGTTGTTTTGAGGGTGCGTGTGAAGGTTTGGCAGCAATGCAGGCTTCATCTTGGCTTCAGCACGTACATGATCTCTATATCAGCTTTAACATGAAAGAGGGCGCGGAAAGAGTTTCAAAGAAAATTTCGGAGGTTGGTCCGGGAGTTGTGGAAAGCGTGCAGGAGTTTTCTCACAGCATGGAAATACCTAGAGAAAAGCTCGATGCCTATCTGGATTCTATGACGAGCGGAGGCCTTGAAAAGACCCTCCATAGGATTGCGATACAGTTTCTCCCTAAAAAGGATCAGGTGCAGCAACAAGTACTGGAACTGGCCAAGAATCACCCGCTAACCTATTTATTTACCAAAACTCTGCAAGACCATAAAGGTAGGCCTGTAGCAACTATTGGTAGCATTGAAAACGATTTAGAAGGAAACGTTATTCATCAGCTTTCCCAGAATATGGGTATTGACTCATTCTTTCTCAGGCATTCATTTAACAAAGCCTTAGAGGTTTATGGTATGAGTAAAGATGACGTAACGAGCTTTATTCTGAAGTCACCGATATTTGAAGATTCAAAAAAGGATATCGTGCAAAAAGGCGTAAAAGCTTATTTGGAAGAAGATTACATGTCCGCAATCCATATTCTGGTTCCCCAGGCAGAAGCTGCGATCAGAACACTAGTTGAGTTAATGGGTGGTGCAACGTTGAGAAGGAATCGGCAGGGTGGTTTGCAGTTGAGAACGTTTGATGACCTGCTCAGAGATGAGAGTGTTGAAAATTGTTTTGGTGCAGACACGTCTTTCTATTTCAGAATGCTGCTCACTGACCAAAGAGGGTGGAATGTGAGAAATGACGTATGCCATGGAATTAGCCCAGCGGGTGTATTTAATTATTCAACTGCAGACAGAGTTATGCATGTAATGCTTTGTCTGTCACAAGTGAGAGAGAGCAATGCCTAACAAAGTGCTGCTGTCGGACAAATTTTCCGCTACGCTCCAAATTTGCCGCAGAGCACGGCGTTATGCGGTCATTCTCCAGCTCTCTTGACACGCGTCACGTGACGCGCTACATTTTCTCCCATGATCAAATCATTCGCGGATAAACGAACTCAGGAGCTGTACTCCAATGGTAAGTCAAAGAAATTTCCTGCGGCTGTCGCACCGAGAGCCGCGAGAAAGCTTGAATACGTCAACCTGGCTGAACAGCTGGAGGATTTGAAGGTGCCGCCCGGTAATCGCCTTCACCCGCTATCGGGAAACAGGCAGGGGCAGCACGCAATTTCAATAAACGATCAGTGGCGCATCTGCTTTCGTTTTGAGGATGGTGATGCGTATGAGGTCGA
>NZ_AUAG01000036.1:0-29069 GCF_000428605.1 Thioalkalivibrio sp. ALE19 | reverse complement strand
GAAGTCTCCTACTGTCTGTGCCGCAGGCCAGATGCCGGCCTCGTCCCTCCACCCCGACAGACCCTTTCTAGGCCTGCCGGGGGTAAACATACAAGGCCAGCCCCCTGGCCGATCGGGGCCAGGCTGGCCCGCAGGGGCCGATCGGCCGGAGGGCCGGCCTCCTACGGGGCCGTCGGCGGTTCGATCACCTCGGTGCCGCCCAGCCACGGGCGCAGGCGCTCGGGGATGCGCACGGAGCCGTCGGCTTGCTGATGATTCTCCAGCAGCGCCACCAGCGCGCGGCCCACCGCCACGCCGGAGCCGTTCAGCGTATGCACCAGCTCCGGGCGCTCGCCCGCCTTCGGCCGGTAGCGCGCCTGCATGCGCCGCGCCTGGAACGCCTCGAAGTTCGAACAGGACGAGATTTCGCGGTAGGCCTGCTGCCCCGGCAGCCAGACCTCCAGGTCGTAGGTGCGCGCGGCGGAAAAGCCCATGTCGCCGGCCGACAGCAGCATGACCCGGTAGGGGATCTCCAGCGCCTGCAGGACCTTCTCGGCATCACCCAGCAGGCCTTCCAGCGCCGCGTCCGATTCCTCCGGCCGGACCACCTGCACCAGCTCCACCTTCTCGAACTGGTGCTGGCGGATCAGACCGCGCACGTCGCGGCCGTAGCTCCCCGCCTCCGAGCGGAAACAGGGCGTGTGCGCCACCATCTTCAGCGGCAGCTCCTCCGCCTCCAGGATCTGCTCGCGCACCAGGTTGGTCAGCGGCACCTCCGCCGTGGGGATCAGCCGGAACTTCTGCTCGCAGTCCACCGAGAACAGGTCATCGTCAAACTTGGGCAGCTGCCCCGTGCCCACCAGTGTCTCCGGGTTGGCCAGGTACGGGACGTAGGTCTCCTCGTAACCATGTTCGCGGGTATGCAGATCCAGCATGAACTGCGTCAGCGCGCGGTGCAGCCGTGCCATCTCCCCGCGCATCACCACAAAGCGCGCGCCCGCCACCCGGGCCGCCCCCTCGAAGTCCAGGCGCGCCCCCGGCTCGCCCAGCTGGATATGATCGCGGCAGTCGAAATCAAAGCGGGTCGGCTCGCCCCAGCGGCGCACCTCTTCGTTCGCGGACTCGTCCAGGCCCTCGGGCACGCCCGCCTGCGGGAGGTTGGGCACATGCAGCAGCAGATCGTGCAGCTCGGCCTGAATGCCCTCCAGCTCGTCCTCGCAGCCCTTCAGC
Source organism: Thioalkalivibrio sp. ALE19 (assembly GCF_000428605.1). Lineage (NCBI taxonomy): Bacteria > Pseudomonadati > Pseudomonadota > Gammaproteobacteria > Chromatiales > Ectothiorhodospiraceae > Thioalkalivibrio > Thioalkalivibrio sp. ALE19. Next base: position 27,860 of record NZ_AUAG01000036.1, on the reverse strand, counting down.
TCGTCGCCCATGCGCGAGACCTCCGCCTTCAGCGGCTCGATGTCCTCGCCCCGCGCCTTCGCCTGCCCGATCGCCTTCGACCGCGTGTTGCGCTCCGCCTGCAGCTCCTGCGTGCGCACCTGCAGCTCCTTGCGGCGCGCCTCCAGGCGCTCGAACCGCTCACGGTCCAGGGTAAAACCGCGCCGCGCCAGCGCGGCCTCGGTAGCGTCCAGATCCTGACGCAGACTGCGGATATCCAGCATGGGCTCGCCGTCGACCAGTAGTGGGAAGCCGAGCAGTTTACGCCAAACGCCCCGCCCCGTGCAGGCCGACACCGCGCCCCCTCCCCGTGGAGGCCGCCCCCTGGCCGATCATGGCGATCGCCTCGGATGATGAACTGAAAGAACTCCAGCGCACTCTGATCGCCCAACCCGGCAAAGGCGACCTGATCCAGGGAACGGGCGACTTGCGCAAGATTCGCATCGGGTTGGGCCGTCAGGGAAAGCGCGGCGGCGGGCGTGTCATCTATTTTCTGGCAAGTGCGGAGATCATCTACCTTATCCTGGCCTACCCGAAAAACGTGAAAGACAACCTCACCGCCACCGAAAAGGCTGCACTGAAGGCACTCACCTCACGGTTAAAAGAGGAAGCCCCCTGATGAACATCTACGACGAACTCCAGACATCACTGCAGGAAGCAGTCGACATCAAGGAAGGCAAGAAGGCGGCCAGCCGCGTCACCCGCCACGAGGTGGCGGATGTAAAGGCCATTCGCGCCCGCTTGCGCGTTTCTCAAGCAGAATTCGCCAAAGCCATGGGAACGAGCGTCGACACCGTCAAGAGCTGGGAAGCCAAACGACGCAACCCTACCGGACTGGCCGCCAAGGTTCTGGCTACCATCCAGGATAACCCGAACTTCTATAACGAAATCGCCGCGCACTGACCCGACCCACACAAGGCATTTCCGCACCCCCCGCAGGAGGCCCGCCCTCTGGCCGATGGGACGAGCCGGGCGCCGTGCCAGCCCCCACAGATTGCTTCGCTGCGCTCGCAATGACGGGTGGGGAGAGCGGGCGCGATTGATCAGCATGGAGAGCGCGCATAAACTATGCGCATTACGTCATGACATGAAGTGACCGGGAGTCGCCATGCACCTCACGCCGTACAAGGCCGACGCCCCGCGCAAGGCCACCAACCTCACCGTCAACTCCGATCTCCTGGCGCAAGCGCGGGAACTGGGCATCAACCTGTCGGCCCTTTTCGAGCAAGCGCTGGGTCAGGCCGTGCGAGAAGCACGCCGCGATGCCTGGATCGCCGAGAACCGCCAGGCCCTGGTCGAATACAACCAGCGTGTTGCCGAGCGTGGCAGCTTCGGTGACCGCGCTCGCCGCTTCTGATGGCCCAGTTCTCGGTCCACCGCAATCCATCCGCCGATACCGCATCCTGGGCACCGTACCTGCTGGTACTCCAGAACGACCTGCTCTCGGAGCTGAGTACCGTGGTCGTCGCCCCGTTGATACACGCGGAGGCATTTGGCCGCCCCGCCCACATCCTCAACCCCGCCTTCACCATCGAAGGTCACCCGGTGGTATTGTCCACCGCCGAACTTGCCGGGATCTCCCGGACCACGTTAGGCGAAGAAGTCCTCTCCCTCGACGGCGAACGAAACACCATCATGGCCGCCTGCGACTTCCTGTTTACGGGCATCTGAGCGAGGCCCCACGCAAGACCTTCGCGGGCAAGCCCGCTCCCACAGAACCCCCGCGCCCCGCAGGCCCCATCCACGAACCCTGGAACACCTGGGCCGGCCGCACCCTGCGCCTGCTGCACCTCGGCGACCGCCCGCGCGACGTATTGCCCAACGCCCTGCACCCCTCCGCCAAAGCCCGCCACCAGGCCCTCGGCTACCGCCCCGAGCTTTTCACCCAGCACACCCCCCCCCGTAGGAGGCCAGCCCCCTGGCCGATCGGCCCGAACCAGGCACCGGATCGGGCTGCAGGAGCGGCCTCGGCCGCGAACCGCACCGGGCCCGACTACCCGGGGCTTCCCGGGCGAACCACTCCAGCACATCCGCCAGATGCCAGAGCGCCGACCGGCCCTCGTGCAAAGGCAACGGGAAACTGTCCCGGTGGGTCTGCACCAGCTTGCGCATGTTCTGCCGGGAAAAGCCGAACAGGTCGGCCACGTCGGACACCCCCACGAAATCCGGCGTCACTTCCACGAGCACCGCTGCCGGTACGGCGTTCCGCACATCGCGGATCGCACTCGTCACCGCGTCGCTCGCCGACGCCGCCTCGCGTGAAAAAGAAAGCGCCAGACGCCCCTGCAGGCCCGTTCCCATCAGTGCATCATCGCACCCACCCTCGAACAGCCGGGCTTCCAGCCAGGAACGATCCCAATCGGATGGAATGGCGAATTTCAGCGTAAATTCGTAATGACTCATGATGGTTCCTCATCCCCGACAGCGCCGGTACAGCCGTCTACCACACGGACCATACATATGTGCCCAGGCATGCCCGCTCGCCTGATTGACCCGCCACCCACGAGCCTCGGCATAAGCCAGCGCGGCTTCCACATCCTTGTTGGGGTGTTTTCTCCGTCCCATGGGTGTCCTTACACACTAGGCCCGGCCTATTCAGCCGAAGGTGCATCATTCGAGCGCATTCGTTCCAGGATTCGCGGGGCCACGAACAGTGCCACCATCCCGAACAGGTCGAGGGTACCGATGATGCCGGCCGCAACGGCACTGAAAGGCGCAATCGCAACCGCCGCCGCCAAACCCGCCACCGCAATCACCAGACCGTAGCGCTGTCCCCGACGGTCCTTTGCAATGGCGCCTTCCAGACCGCGTTCCCGCATCCGATGAGCATGCGCCTGCTCATCCACGGCCATCTGCACGATTGCGCGGCGTGTGACATCGTCGAAACGATTCAGAAGATCGGGGTGCGGCAACGGCCCGCTGTACGACTCGTGGCGCGTCGCCGCCATCACCAGCTCCGGAGGTTCGGCGGCAAGAAACCCCGCAAGCCGACGCTGCTCGTCCAACGACAGGGCACCGGCCTCCAGCCGGTCCACCAGTTCCTCCAATGTGCCGCCCTGGCTATCGGGCGTATCCGCCCCGTTGTCAGGCAGGCCCTCCGTTGGCCTTTCGCTCATCTTTCTTCTCCATTCCCTGGTCGGTCTGCACGCGATTGATCCCTTCACGCAACCGTTCACCAACGTTGCCCCAATGACCGGCAACTCGTTGCTGCAACGAACCGGAAGGCATAAAGGCCGAGTAGTCATGCGCCGGCCACACTTCCATCACCGAACCGGCCGCAAGCCACACCCTACGGGCATCTCGCTTTTTCATTTCCACCTGCACCGCCTCCGTGTTTAGCCCCGCCGATACCTGCGTCTATCTTGGCTCACCACAACAGCACGCACAAATTCACGGCCCGGGAGGTCGTCCGGCTTCCGCGAGCCCGTCTGCGACGACACACGGAGCGGCCCTGCCCGCGAACGAAGCCCTGCCCCCCCGCGGTCATACCACGCGAATGGGCCCCGGGTACCGGCCAATACGGGCATCGCTGGTGAGCAGTAGATAACCCTCCGCCTCTGCCTGCGCGATCAGGATTCGATCGAACGGATCCTTGTGGATATCCGGAAGGTGCGCCACACCCAGGGCATGCGTGCCATCGATGGGCAATTCGCTATAGCCGTGTTCGCGCAACTCCCGCCGCAGTACCGCAGGCTCCACCACGAAATCCCTGCGACCCAGTCCCCGCTTGATCGCGACCTCCCACAGACTCGCAGCACTGAAAGCCAGCTGATTCTCGGGATCCAGGATCAGCTCGCGCGCAGCCGCCGGCAACCGGGGCGAGTCCGCCGCCGCCCAGAGCAGAATGTGCGTATCAAGAAGCAGATGCATCATCGCCCTCGAACGCGGCCACAATCTCATCCTCTCCCATGTGGTCGAAGTCGTCCGGCACCTCCAGCTGGCCCTTCAGAAACCCGATACGCCGGCTCGACCCGGGGCTTGGCGCATCAACACGGACAATCCGCGCGACGGGCTTGCCAGCCCGCGCAATCACGACCGGCTCCCCCCGGCTCACCTTTTCCAGCAGGCGAGAGAGATGCGTCTTGGCCTCGTGGATATTGACGGTTTCGTTCATGCAGCGCCTCGCTGGATATGGCCAAGTCAACATGACCAGACTAACCCATCCGGAGGGGCACCACCACAAGGGCGGCCGCAACCCAGCGCCCTGTAGGAGCCGCCTCGGCCGCGCCCCCGAAGCCGGATCAATAGCCGGCTTCGGGGTCGACCGGCGTGACCGGTGGCTCCCCCGCCTGCAGGGCGCGGGCATTGCGGGCGAAGACTTCGAGGGCCCGTTCCATGTAGTGCGGCGAGGTCCCCGAGACATGGGGCGTCAGCAGCACGTCCGGTCGCGCCCACAGGGGCGACTCCGGGGGCAGCGGCTGCTCCTCGAACACATCCAGCGCGGCGCCGCGCAGCCGCCCGGCATCCAGGGCCGCGACCACGGCACCGTCATCCACCACGCCGCCCCGCGAGATGTCGATGAGCACCGCGTGGGCCGGCAGCCGGGCGAGGAAAGCAGCATCAACGAGATGACGGGTTGCACCCGTGAACGGCAGGCAGACCACCAGATAATCCACCTCCCCGAGCCATGCGTCGGCCTCTTCGAGCGAGATCACCCGCTCCGCGGCCTCCGATGCGCGGGGCCGACGCTGCACCCCGATGATCCGCATATCGAAGGCACGGGCGCGGCGGGCCACCATTTCCCCGATATGGCCCATCCCCAGGATCATCACCGTGCGGCCGGTCAGCTCGTCCAGCCAGGCGCGCTCCCAGCGATGTTCCCGGGACTGTTCCACAAAACGGTCGAAGCCCTTGGCGAAGTGCAGCATCGCTCCCAGCGCGTATTCGCTCATCGGCGCGCCGTGGACCCCGCTGCTGCGGGTCAGGACCACTCCTTCCTTGTCGAAAGGCATGTCCCAGATCTTCTCTACCCCCGCCGAGAGAAAGTGGATCCACCGGTAACCACCCAGCCGATCCAGCGCCTGCACAAGCCACGGCAGCGTGGGGGTAATCACCGCATCAAAGTTCGCTCCCCGCGGAACCTCGTCCGGCCGACCGGCCATTACGATCTCCGCCTCGGGCAGTGACCGTTCCAGATGATGCTGCACCGTATCCGCCTGATCCTGCAGCACGTCGGCCTTCTGCAGCAGCAGAACCCGCCGGATGTTCATGCGTCCGCCAGTGCAAACACCCGCTCGCGCAGACGGGCGCGATTGCGCTCGAAGAAATCGGCTCCCTCGCAGCGCAAGGCGCTCTCACACTCGCGCAAACGCAGCAGCTCCTCGCGCAGCCGTTCCGGGTCCGCCCGCTCCTCTCCGGGTCCCCCGGTACCACGAAAGCTCCGCGAAAGAATCACCCAGTCCGACCCCAGGCGCACGTGCTCAGCGAGTATCCACTCCGCCGGCACATCGCCATTCCCGATACGGCCAACCCCGCCAAACCCGAACGGCACGCCAGCCTCACGGCACATCCGCGCCGGTTCCTCCAGCATGCCCCCCGCCAGGGGCTCGAACAGGAAATCGAGGCCGGCCGCCAGGGTGAGATCGTTGAGGCCAATATGCACCTGATCCCGCGCGCCAAGCTGCCCCACATATAGCGGCAACCTGGCCAGTGCGGCAGGCGTCTCCACAAGGAGCGTGACCGGAACGCGACCATCCACCTGCCGCAGAAAATCGTCGACCTCGCCAGCAGACACGAACATCGGCAGCATCAGCCGCTGCGCCCCCGCCTCGATCGCCGCCTCCACCTCATGTGCAGTCTCCGGTCCGGGCGGGTTCACGCGGACCATCACCTCCGCCCGGTCGACACTCCCGGCCACCCGTTCCACGTCTTCCAGCGTATGGTTGGCCCGATGCGCGTTCAGATGCCCCTGACGCTCCTGCTTCCCGCGGCTTTCCATGTCCACAAATACCCGGTCCACCCCGGAACGCTCCGCCGCACGCGCGGTTTCCGGATCACCGGTGATCAGCATAAAACGCAACGCATCTCCCCTTATCGATCGTCCCGATCTCCGTCCTGCTGCAAGGAATCGCGGTAGGCCCGCCAGTTCTGCCCCGGCGTGCCATACACCCCGCGACCGGTTGCAACCACGTAGACCGTGCGCAGAATCAGCCACAGGTCGTACACAACCCCGCGCCGCAGGATGTACTGGGCATCCGCCTCCAGCTGCTGCAGCCAACCCAGGGTCCGCCGACCGCGAACCTGTGCCAGCCCCGTCAGGCCCGGCCGCACTTCGAATCGAATCATGAACTGGCGCGGCACCACCTCCACCTGTTCCGGCAACACCGGCCGGGGCCCCACCACGCTCATGTCGCCACGAAAGATGTTCCACAATTGCGGCAGCTCATCCAGACTGGTGGCCCGCAAGAAACGCCCCACCCGCGTGATCCGCGGATCCTCACCCTCGCTCACCACCTGTTCGCTGTGCTGGTCGATCGCATCGGGATCCCGGTCCACCATCGTCCGGAATTTCAGCACCCGAAAAGGCTTCTGACCCCGCCCGATCCGCTGCTGCCGGAACAGCACGGGCCCCCTCGTGTCCAGCTTGATGGCCATTGCAATCCCCAGCAGCAACGGCGACAGCAGCACCAGCGCCAGACCACTGGACAGCAGGTCAAACAGGCGCTTCAGAGCATCGCTCATACCAGCTCCATGGCCCGCAGTATCTTCTGATTTACCTTACGGACATCATACTTATCCTCCGCCAATTCGCGTGAGGCGGCTCCCATACGGCCGATCAGGTCGGGCTTTTCCAGGAACTCTTCCATCTCACGCGCCAGGGACGAGGAGTCCCGCGGGGGCACGAGGAAACCGTTCCTGCCGTGTTCCACGGTTTCCCGGCAGCCCGGCGCGTCCGTAGTAATGATCGGGCGGCCGATGCTCATCGCCTCCAGGACCGAACGCGGGGTCCCCTCACGGTAGGAAGGCAAGACAAACACCGACGATGCCGCCAGCCACCCACGAACATCCTTCACACCGCCCACGAATTCCACCACCCCCTCGGCCTTCCATCGCTCGACCTCGGCGGCGTCTACCGCATGAGGCAGGTCCGGATCGTGCGGGCCCACGGCCACGAATCGCGCTCCCGGCCACCGGGCGTGTACGTGACGTGCGGCCTCCACGAATTCCGCCACGCCCTTCTCGGTCAACAAACGCCCGATGAACAGGAACACGGGCGGCCCTTCCGGCAGCTCGTGCGGCGCGAACCGCTCGGTATCCACCCCGGAGCCGTTCACCAGAACCGCCCTCTCCGGGTCCCGAAGAATCCGGCGCTGAATAAATTCTTCGCGGTCATCGGGATTCTGGAAAAACACGCGGGAAGAGCGAGCAACCCCGTACCTGTACAGCCGCGTACTGATCGCCCGGATCACCCGAGTCTTCGGCGAGAAGGTGGTGAAGGCATGGCCCAGCCCCGTAATCATCGCGTAAAACCGCTTCACCCCCGCCAGGCGAGCCGCCAGAGCACCATAAACGACCGGCTTGACCGTGTACCCGAACACCGCTTCGGGCTGCGTCGCCCGCATAATGCGACGCAAGGCCCGCACGGTCCTCAGGTCCGCGAACGGATTCAAGCTGGTACGCGCCATCGGAAACTTGTGAATCTCGATCCCGAGCTCCTCCACTTCCGGCAGGTAGTCCTTCTCCGGCACCGCGGCTCCAACCGTAAGCCCCCCTGATGTCACCTCGCGGATCAGAGCCCCCCGGTTGGCAATCAAAGAGCGCGCATTCCCTGCAACAATCAAAAGGTCCAAATCTCCCCCAAGCCCATAATCCGGGCAGATATACGCTGAAACCTATAGGTCAGTGGCGCCTCCTGACACCCCCAATACATGCTATAGCTTTAGCGTAGTTTCGCGCGCGAGCGCGCTCCTACAGGCGGAGGTCCGCCGCTTCGGCCGGCAGGGCCGACTTCACGTCGAACACCACGGCATTCTCGCGCCCCAGGCGGCGCACGCCTTCGCCGGCCAGCGCCACGAACTCGCGGTGCGGCACGGTCAGCACCATCGCATCGTACGCGCCGGCCTCCGGTTCGCCTTCCAGCAGCTCCAGGGCGTATTCCTCGCGCGCCTCGGCGGTATCCACCCACGGGTCCCACACATCCACCTGTGCGTTGTAGCCCTGCAGGTCCGCGATGATGTCTACCACCCGGGTGTTGCGAACATCCGGGCAGTTCTCCTTGAACGCCAGCCCCATCACCAGGATGCGCGAGCCCACTACCGGGAAGCCCTTGCGGATCATCGCCTTCACCAGGCGGTCCGCAATATGCCCGCCCATGCCGTCGTTCACGCGCCGCCCGGCCAGGATCATCTCCGGATGGTGGCCCACTGCCTGGGCCTTGTGCGTCAGGTAGTACGGGTCCACCCCGATGCAGTGCCCGCCCACCAGCCCCGGCCGGAACGGCAGGAAGTTCCACTTGGTGCCCGCCGCCGCCAACACCGCCTCGGTATCCAGCTCCAGCCGATCGAACAGCAGCGACAGCTCGTTCACCAGCGCAATGTTCACGTCCCGCTGAGTGTTCTCGATCACCTTGGCCGCCTCGGCCACGCGGATGCTCGGCGCCCGGTGCGTGCCCGCGCGGATGATGCGCGCGTACAGCTCGTCCACAAACCGCGCCACCTCCGGCGTAGAGCCCGAGGTCACCTTTACGATGTCCGGAATACGGTGCGCCTTGTCCCCCGGGTTCACCCGCTCGGGGCTATAGCCCAGGAAGAAACCCTCGTTCAGCACCAGGCCGGATTCCGCCGCCAGCACCGGCGCGCAGTCCTCCTCGGTGGCCCCCGGATACACCGTGGACTCAAAGATCACCACGTCGCCATCCTTCAGCGCCCGCCCCACCGTGCGGCTGGCTGCCAGCAGCGGCCCCAGGTCCGGCCGCCGGTGCGCATCAATCGGCGTGGGCACCGTCACGATGAACACATTGCAGCCCGCCAGCGCCGCCGGGTCCGCCGTCATCTCCAGCTGCGCGGCCGCCGCCAGCTCCTCCGGCCCCACCTCCCGCGTGCGGTCATGCCCCCGGTTCAGCTCCGCCACCCGCTGCGCGTCGATATCGAACCCCAGCGTGGGCAGCACCCGCCCGAACTCCGCCGCCAGCGGCAGGCCCACGTAGCCCAGGCCGATCACTCCGATGCGTACATCCTCAAAGTCCTTCATATCCATTCCTTAGCCTCTGAATCCACCCCATGCGCCGTAGGAGCCTGCTCGCAGGCGAAACTACTTCCCCCCTTCATTCCCCACCGCCGCAACTCTCAGCAATCAACCGCCCGTATTCCGAACCCCATTGCTGGGTACCAAAGTGCTCCACCGCATACTCGGCGGCGCGTTGCCCCACCTCATCCAACTGCTTTCGATTCTCGAGGCACCACCCGATCCTGTCCGCCCAGCTTTCCGCGCTGTCCATCCCCAGAATCCACCCGGTCTCCCCTTCCGTAACGACTTCCGGCATCCCCCCGGCCTCACTTGCCAGCACAGGCAGGCCGATAGCCATCGCTTCCTGCACCGTGTTGGGCACGCCCTCGTCACGAGAGGGCATCGCCAATACGTCCGCGCCCGCCATCAGTTCGTGGACATCCGAGCGCCAACCCAGGAACTCCACTTCCTCCTCGAGCCCCGCGGCGGTTACCTTCTCCTTCAGGGACCCGGCATAGTCCTCTTCGAACACCCCGCCGGCCAACTGCACTCGAATCGGTCCATTCGGGCGTGCCTGCCGTACTCGGACGAGCGCATCAATCAATAGCTGCTGATTCTTCCGGTCACAGATGGTGCCGACCTGCAGAATCACGAAAGGATCGCCCTCCCGGCACTCCCTCGCCATTCGCTTGGCCCGGAACGGTTCCAGAGATGGCAGGTCGATCCCGGGAATGATCGTCTTGAACTTTTGCCGGTACCGCCCGGCCAGCCCCGGGCCAAAAATCGCATCCGGCGCAGCCGAATACTGGAATACCACGCGTTTGGCCGCCCACAGCCCCAGCCGATGCAGCCAGCGCACCGGACCCCGAGAAGGCAACTCGTAATCCACGTCCCAGACCAGAGGCCGCCGGCTCAGCAGCGCACCCAGTCCCGCGAATGCAATCCCCTTGCTGCTACGAATCCACACGACATCGGCACCGTGCCTCCGAATCTTCCGCGCGATGCCCAGGTTCTGCACCAGCAGGCTGAACAACGCCTTGAGGCGGAATATGGCATTGCCCCCGAACAACGCGCCGTGCCGTTCGCGGAGCACGCCGACCGGCTCCACTGCTACCGTTTTCAGCCCCAGCTCCTCCGCCGCCCGGAACAGCTCGCTGTCCCGCTGCGTGGCGATACACATCTCGATGCCTTGGTCGCGCAGGACGGAGGCAAGGGTCAGCAAGCGCCGGGGCGCGCCCGTGAGCCCGCCCGGGGTGGGCATGTAGGCAAACACCTTCATTGGCTGCCCTCCATTCCAGCCGTGCGCGGAGCCGATGTCCTGCCCAGCCGAACGCGGTCCACCAGGCGAACAAACAGATAGAAGCCGATCACGGGCACGAATGCGTGAACGAAGTTGTAGATCTCGTTACTACCCGGCGCGAGAGCCATGATGGTGTACAGATAAACCGGAATAATCAGGGGATGCTCTGAGTTGGTTCGGTACAGCGATCCTGCAAAGCGCAATACCCCTCCGAACACCAGGAACGCCATTACTACCCCGGCATAGGAAAAGTTCCAGTAAGCTTCGCCTACTGGCCCAGTGGGTATTCCGGTGAGTGGGTTCCCGTAGATGTAGGTGGCATTCAGTTTACCGGCTGCATCCGGCGTATCCCCCGGCCATAGCCTGCTCGGGATGACGACGAACGGAATCGACAGATACGACTCGCCCAGGAGGTAATCCACTCGGTCGGGCACGCTCCGCAGCACGGCAATCTGCCCGTTATTGGTGGTGCTGTTCCGAACCATTGTTTCATAACCGGCCTGCGCGCTGGACCAGATCTCGGCCTGGAACTCGACGTCCGCCAACGTGGCCGCTCCACGTGTGGCGGCCCGGAATTCGCCCAACAGGCCGACAAGCACGATCGCGATGCCCGCTAACACCCACAGGGTGCGGTACGGGATCGTCCGATGCCGAAGTGCCCATCCGAGGGCAATCAGGATAAACGGCCATATCACGTCGCTGCGCGAACCGGTAGCCGCGAACACCAGAAATGCTCCGAACAGGGCCACCATCCAGAACACGGGATGTTTCACGGCATTACGGTCGAAAGCCAGCCACACGACCGGCACGATCGTGCCCACCCCAGCAAGATAGTGCCATTGCCCCCCAATCTCCGCAGCAATGCGCTGGTCGGATGCAATGCCGCGCTGGAGCATGAGGTTACCCAGACTGCCTGCCTCCATGGAGAGGATCGCCACGGCCACTGTCGGCAGCGCCATCCATAGAACCGCCGCCTTCGCCAGCCGCCTGGGCTGTGCAGGCTGGCGCAGCCGCGGCACCCGGATGTTGCGAAACACGCCATAGCCGACATACAGGGCGGCCAGCGCCAGCGCTTCCAGCAGAAACGACTGCGCCGCAACCAGCTCCAGCTCGGTCCGGCTCATGCCCGCCAAGGCTCGATGAAACTCCAGCCCCGTTGCCCCCAGAACGGCATCGCCCGTGAGCAGGGACCGCAATCCGGTCCAGGTCGCGTAAAAGAACAGGGGATGAAACAGCCCGGGCGTACGCAGAAAGGCCCCGAACAGCGGCAAGGCCAGCACGCCCACATACACGAGGAACGCGCCATAAAGCAGCGGATGGGATCCGCTTTCGGTCCCGAACGAAACAATGCCGCTCAGCACCACAATGAGCAACAGCCCACCAATAAACGCGCCCCGCTCCAGCGGCAGCAGCGCCAGGTACGGGCTGTCGGGCCGAGTACCCCGGATCACGGATGCACCTTCTCGTCCGCAGCGTTCGGATGCGAGTTTGCGGCCCCGTCCGCCGCTTCCGCCACAAACTGCTCCCGCTGGGCACGCTCATCCGCAAACGCTGCCTCCAGCTCCGCGCGAAACTCCGGCGAAAGCGTTTCCTTCGCCTGGCCCCGTTCATTCAGCCGCCCAAGACCAAACCCCTTGTTGACGCCCAGCGCAACTCGCATGCGCCCACCCAGGCGGAGGGCCTTCTGCAACATACGGCTGCGGTGGCCCCGGGCCTCGTTCGCCGGTGGAAAATCCTCGCGGCCGTCATCGTCCACGCCGAGATGGCTCAGCACCCGCCGATACTCCCGCGCCGGATCTTCCTGCATCCATTCCAGCGGCACATGCAGCACCCGTTCCGCCGGTACTTGCTCATACAGCCTCTGCAGCAGGGAGCCCAGGCTGCACGCCGCCAAATACTGCAGAAAAGCAGGCTCGGTACAGTCCCGGGGCAAATGCCGCCCGGCCGCCCTTTGCTCCTGCAGACGCCAGGCCGCCTCGAACGTCGGCTGGTCCTCGTGCAATACCCGCCGGTTGTGATGGTAAAGCGAATGCGCCATCGCCAATGGGTCCCGCGTCATCACGACATACCGGGCCTCAGGGTGTTCCCGTTCGATATTCGCAACGGCCTCCTGCGAAAACAGATACCAGGTCGATGCTTCCCCAACTGCCCGATGCGCTTCCGTCACCCCGTCAAAGAGCCTGGCGTAGCGATCCTCGGATTGAATGGTCCGATTGGCGAGGTCGGCGCTGTAATAATGCGGCTCCTTGATGGGCGACATGAACACCTGCGGGTGCTGCTCCAGCCAGCGTGCAAGGGAAGTGGTACCGCACTTGGGTGCGCCCAAAATAAACAACCTACTCAACATCGAACGAAACCCTGACCACTGATCTTCCAAGGTTCTTCAAACCCAAGCGCCCTGAAATTTCCGGAAATATACTCTCGATGGCATCCGCCCCAGCCAGAATCTCCGAGCGATTGATTCCTCCGAACTTCCTGCACCCGGGGTGCGATCGCCCGAGAACCTTCGCTCTGCTTTTCTGACCAAGATCACGCGACCTCAGCATCATGCCCCAGAAATAACGCCAAACGGCTGAATCCCCCAACCCGCCGGCGGCAATATCATAACTCGACTCTATATCCTCTAAAATCCTAACCATCGCCGGGAGGCCTTCTATATTCGCAAACCTTTCCTTCACACCAGACATGTTACGGCAAACACTATCCCTCGCCCCACCTTGATTACCATCAAAGACAGCATCTTGAACAAATGAAGCCATACCGGAAATATCTCTGATCTGCTCACTCACGGAGTTAGGCACGGACCTCGCATGCCGCGAGTCGTGCGGCAAATATGCTGCAACTGGCGTAGCCATTGCCGCCGCCTCCAGACCTGTCGTGCACCCATTATGGATAACAGCGGCAGCAGAACGTATCCACGGCGCCACGTCACCCTCTCTAATCACTTTTATATTCGGATAGCCGCCAACCAAATCTTCCCAAAATCTGGAATTCTCAACCGGGTGCGGCCTCACAATAAAAGTAACCCCCCGGAACCGAGAAGCCAGATGCGTGACCAATTCAACAAACGCGTCGCGCATTCTCAGCTGATCCGCAAACACATCTCGAACGCTCTGCCGGTCAGACTCTGACCGTATCATACCCTGACTTTCCTGAATCGCCAACAACTCATCAAGGGAATAAAACCCATGAACAAATGCAAAATTCGAAGAAAACAAGACGAATGGCGCGTAGATCCCGCGATATCGCTGAGATTTTTGTTTATGCCCTCCAGCGAAATCTTCACGCCAGAGGTCCGCGCGAGGCGACCCTGACAGCATAAATTTGTTCCGGTACTCTGGGTACATCGTGGTCAACGATTGAAAGTCGAACCTACCCCAGCAATATACTCGATCAACTAAGCTCAATGTCGAAGAATCAAACCGCCTTCTGGCAAACCCATCATATTCAGAATCAAGAAACCCACCTTCCTCATCTTGCGAAAATATGCGAAAGCCTCGCATCTTAAGAGAAGCCAGCTTCTGATACTTACCCCGTTGTATACTTTTATCAAAATAAGCACCGACAGGAGAGCCACGGCTCCGGGCTAAAAGACTGATCTCGTCGATACGCCCAATATAGACCGTCCAGCCACGATGGGCCGCAAGAAGAGCCAACATCAAACGAGACTGAAACTCTCGATCCTTCACCTCGACGGGAATGTATAGATACATTCATCTTCTCCAAGCTATCACCAAACAAACGGAACGCCACGCCACGCCAAGCGGCGCATCGCCGCTGTAAGGATTTCTCCAGGACCTCGATCGGAGCCCAGTAGCCGAGCCGCTTGCGCGGTCGAAGGTTGAGCTTGTCTTCGATCTCCTGGATTCATTCTTCGCTGACCTGAGCGAAGTCGGTGCCCTTCGGGAAGTACTCCCGAATCAGACCGTTGGGGTTCTCGTTCGAGCCGCGTTCCCAGCTGTGATACGGCCGGGCGAAGTACACGGGGGCAGGCGAGCTTAGCACTGACCTGCTCGTGGGCCGCGAACTCCTTGCCATCGTCGACCGTGATACTCGTCACTCCCGGGCGCCAATGGCCCAGGGCGTCGATGATCGCCTACCGGCTCTCCTCGGACGTTCGCCGCTCGATCTTGCGGGTGGCGACCGTGCCGCTCTTGCGCTCCACCAGCGTGACCAGCGCGGCCGCACCGCTGCCCAGCACCGTCTCGCCTTCCCAGTCGCCAAAACGCCGACGTTCGTCGACCACCGTCGGCCGCTTCTCACTCCCGACCCGGTTGACGATCCGGCCCCGGCGATCGACCGAACCGTAGCGCTTGCGGTAGTGCCGCCGGCGGTGCCGCAGATGGTTCACCAGCGAGCCGTGTTTTTTCATTTCAAGACTTCCCACGTCACAGGCGTACAGGCGGGCACATCGACATTGAGACGCTTCCCAATTAGTTCTTCCATACACTTGGGCGGCATTCCATAGCCAGGCCGAACACTCCTTATAGCGTCAGCCGTGATGACTTCCCCCGCCTTGAGATCCTTGACGAAGTACAACGAACGGCGGAACTTGGCGCTGCCCTGTTCACTGGATTTTCGGCCGTAATTAACCTGGCCGAGCGCCTGCCAAGCTGTGGCCGCATCACGGCAAAGAGCCGCAAGGTCCGCAGGCTCCAGGGAGAAGCTGTCATCCGGGCCACCGCCGTTGCGGTCGAGGGTGAAGTGCTTCTCGATGACGGACGCGCCCAAAGCGACGCTCGTAACCGCGGTGGTATTGTCGATGGTGTGATCGGACAGGCCGGTGACCAGACCAAAGCGCTCGATCATGTCGGGGATGGTCCGCAGGTTGTAGTCTTCCGCTGGTGCGGGATAACCGCTCACGCAGTGAAGAATGGCCAGTTGGTCGCAACCTGCGCCCTTGGCGGCGTCGATAGCCTCCTGGATTTCCTCCGCGTCGGCCATGCCGGTAGAAATGATCATCGGCTTACCGGTGCGCGCGACGTATTCGATCAGCGGCAGGTCCACGGCCTCGAACGAGGCAATCTTGTAAGCGGGCGCGCCGAGGTCTTCGAGCAGGTCGACGGCCGTGGTATCGAACGGCGAGCTGAAGATCGTGATGCCGAGCTGGCGGGCGTAATCGAAGAGGGGCTTGTGCCAATCCCAGGGTGTGTGGGCCCATTCATACAATTCGTAGAGGGTACGCCCCTGCCAAAGGCCTTCGGTAATCTGAAAGTCAGGCAGATAGCTATCCAGCGTGATCGTGTCCGGCCGATAGGTCTGTATCTTGACGGCATCCGCGCCCGCCTTCTTCGCTTCCTCGAGCAAACGATAGGCGGTATCGATGCAGCCATTATGATTGGCCGACATCTCAGCGATCACGTACGGTGCCTCGCCAAGGCCAATCGTCCGTCCGTCAATCGTGATCCTTGTCATCTTCACTAACCTTCTTGAGTTCGATGGTGTAGGTGTGCCCATGCAGTCGGAAGAACGCCGGGTAGCGATCCGGGTCCATCAGGCGGATCTTGTTGAATGAATCGGCAAGTGGCTGCCTGGGATCGACCTCACTATCCCTCGGCGTCCGCCTAGGGTGGTACGTCGCTTCCATATCCGGATTCTGAGGTTCAGGTGCTGCGCCCTTCGATACCAGCTCGAGTGCCTTGTCCATCAGCGCCATCTCGCCTGAAAAGAGGATGGCGTTGATCTCGTCATGAAGTGCGTGACGCGGAACGCGCAATTTCTGCTTTGCCCAGAGGGGTCCGGTATCCACCCCATCCTCGGCGCTCAGAAGAGAAAGAGTAATAGATTCCGCCCCTTCCAGAAGGTCCCAGACATGAGGACTCCACCCTCTCCCCCTCGGAAGATCACTGGCATGTAGTACGAACGTGTGTTTATATCTTTCTCGCGTAGCCGCATTGATAAGTTCGCTACACGAGACCAGAAACAACAGATCACCGCCGGGAAGGTCGTGCTTGTCTCGATAAATTGCAATCTCGTGTTCTCTGGAATGATCCCGTTGCCAGGACTCAAGCCACTTGTTGACTGGGTGATCGGCACTGGAACAGAGGATACTGATTTGCATCATGCGCTCACGCTTTCCATCTCTTGGATCGCCATTTGCGTGCCATTGCCGTCGGTCAGATTCGAGGCCGCCATAGCTGTATCTGCCAGCGCCGTGGCTTCGACCAGGCTAGCCCAACGTCGAGGCAACACGACCAGATCATCGGGTGTGCCAATCATCTGTCCCGCGCCAGCAGAATGCAGCGCTTCGCCGATTGAACGCTGATTCTCCGCCAACACGACCATCAGGGCCGGCAGCCCCAGACAACAACGCTCCCAAGAGGTACTCCCCGCCGCCCCGATAGCCAAATCGGCCTCGACCATGCGCCTGGCCATGTCTTGGACGTCCACCTGCACCCGGGTGGGCCACGGCATGGCGGCGCACTGTTCCCGGACTTCGGTCAGCCATGGTGCGTTTCCACCCATCACCACCTCGATTTCGGCATCATCGGGAAGCGGGCAGGACCGGAGGGCACTGAGCGCTTTTCCAGTAGCGTTGTGCTGGTCCACACCCCCCATGGTCACCAGCAGCCTTTGCAGGCGCGGCGACCGGCGTCCGCGCAGGCTTTCCTCACGCTGTTGCCCAAACTCCGGCCGCAGGAGTGCGTATCGCGGGCCGACCAGAATCCGGCAACCGGCAGGAACCAGATCCGTGTAGTCTTCGGCACTGCGGCCCAAATTTTGGTCGAGCAGCAGATCGGCCTCATGGGGCCGGTCGGCCAGGTCGTCAATAACCAGCACACGAGCACCTTGCGCCTTGACGCATCTTTCCCACCGGGCATCGAGCGCGTAGTGATCGATCACCAGCCAGTCCGGATTTAGTTCACCGACGATCTCAAGGCATTCGCGCGCATCGGTCTCCCAGGACACGCCGAGCCAGTGGACATGTGGGGACGCCGCCTCGCCGGAATTTTCGCCTAAGTTGTTAGTGACCAGCGGCAATACGTGGACAGAGAACCCGTGACCCCGGATCGTCTCGATCCGGTTGCCTTCGTGCTGTCGACAGATGAAATGACACTCGTGACCCCGCTCACGCAGGCCCTCGGCCAACGTCAGGCAACGCATGACGTGCCCGTTACCGATCTGCTCCGAAGCGTCCGCCCGGAATACAACTGTTTGTTTCCTGGGCGTCATTCGGCTTCCCGCGCCTCCGCCTGCATCGCCTTGAACAACCACTCGGCCCGTCGCCAGTCCTCGGGGGTGTCGATATCCTGGACACGCTCCCGCGGCAGCACGATGGGAATCGAATCCGAATTCATGATCGGCACACCTGAAAGCCACGCCGCGCTCCGCCCCCAGTAGAACTGGCCGGCGTCGTGCCAGGCTTCCTCAAGATCCTGCGACCGGGTGTTCGCATATTCGGGATGGAACATGACCAGTCGGCCGGCATCGGTCATCCGCAGGGCGCGCTGTATGGGAAAGGCGTAGCTGGTCACGGACAACGCGTATTCCGCGTTCGAGGCTTCCAGCGCTTCCTGTCCCCGCCGAATGTCGTCAGACCGAACGAAGGGTGCCGTGGCGTACAGGCAGCAGACCGTTTGAGGGTCCTCGCCGCGAGCTTGGAGCCACTCGATAGCGTGGGCAATGACCGGAACCGTGCCGGTATGGTCGTCGGCCAGATCAGCCGGCCGCCGGAAAGGCACCTCGGCGTCGTGCTGCTCCGCCACGACGGCGATCCCGTCATCATCGGTGGAAACGATCACGCGATCGAAGCAGCCGCTGGCCCGCGCTGCTTCGATCGACCAGGCAATCATCGGCTTACCGCAGAACGAGCCGACGTTCTTGCGAGGAATGCGCTTGCTGCCGCCGCGGGCGGGGATGATGGCCACTTTCATCTGCCTAGCGCCCCCTTGAGCGCAGTGACGACCTGGTCCTGTTGCGCCTCGGTCATCAATGGGAAGAGCGGCAGGATGATGGCCTCGGCGTAGTAGTGCTCTGCTTCGGGGTAGTCGCCCGGTCGGAAGCCCATCTGCCGATACCAGGGCTGGGTATGCACCGGGATGTAATGCAGATTCACGCCGATGCCCTGCTCGCGCAGCGACTCGAATACGGCCCGGTGGGAACGGTCGATCTCGTCGAGTTGCAGGCGGATGACGTAGAGATGCCGGCCCGAGTAGCTGTCCGGGTGTTGCCACGGCGTGATGAATGGCAGGTCGGCGAGCAGTCGGTCGTAGCGCTCCGCCAGTTCGTTGCGGCGGGCCACGTAGGCATCCAGGCGCTCAAGCTGCGACAGGCCGAGCGCCGCCTGCATTTCCGTAATCCTGTAGTTGAAGCCCAGTTCGATCTGCTGGTAGTACCACGGGCCGTCCGGCGCATGGGTCATCTGCTCCGGGTCGCGGGTGATGCCGTGGGAGCGCAGGCGCGTCATGCGCTCGGCCAGTTCGGGATCGTTGGTTACCGCCATGCCGCCCTCGCCGGTGGTGATGATCTTCACCGGGTGGAAGCTGAACACCGTGATATCGCTGTAGCGGCCGCAGCCCACCGGCTCGCCCTTGTAGCGCCCGCCGATGGCGTGGGAGGCGTCCTCGATGATACGAAAGCCGTAGCGCTCGCTCAGGGCGTGAATGGTAGCCATGTCGCACGACTGGCCGGCGAAGTGGACGGGCACCACTACCTTGGGCAGCCGCCCTTCCCGTTCGGCCACGGCCAGCTTCTCAGCCAGCGCATCCGGGCTCATGTTGTAGGTGTGCGGGTCGATGTCGACAAAATCGGCCTGGGCGCCGCAGTACAGCCCGCAGTTGGCCGAGGCGACGAAGGTGATGGGGCTGGTCCAGAGCCAGTCGCCGGGGCCGAGGTCCAGCGCCAGGCAAGCGATGTGCAGGGCAGAAGTGGCGCTGTTGGTGGCGACCCCGTGCCCGGCGCCTACCTTTTCCGCCACCGCCTGCTCGAAGCGCGGCACCACCGATCCCTGGGTGAGAAAGTCGGAGCGCAGGACGTCGACGACGGCCTGGATGTCGTCTTCGGTGATCTGCTGGCGACCGTAGGGGATCACGAGTGCGACCTCACTGCCGGGCGATCTCGTTGAATGCGCGGATGCCCTCGATGTCGAGGAATTCGGCATTGTCACCCGAGTTGTACTCGAAGCCCTGTGCCACCGGTGCGCCCTCTTCACCCAGGGCATTGGGGGAGAAATTGTTAACCCGACCAGCGAAGGTGATGGTGGGGCGGATGACGAAGTGGTCATCGAACTCCAACGTCAGGTGAGAGTCATCCGCCGGGCACATGATCTCGTGCAGCTTCTCGCCGGGGCGGATGCCGACGATCGTCTGCTTCAGCTCCGGCGCCATGGCGGTGGCCAGGTCAGTGATCCGCACCGACGGGATCTTCGGCACGAAGATCTCCCCGCCGCTCATGCGCTCGAAGTTCTTCAGCACGAAGTCGACGCCCTGTTGCAGGGTAATCCAGAAGCGCGTCATGTCGGTGTGGGTGATGGGGAGCTCGGTAGCCCCTTCCCGGATCAGCTTTTCGAAGAACGGCACCACGGAGCCGCGCGAGCCGACCACGTTGCCGTAGCGCACGACGGCGAAGGAGGTGTCGTGGCCCCCGGCGACGTTGTTGGCCGCGACGAAGAGCTTGTCGGAGGCGAGTTTGGTGGCACCGTAGAGGTTGATGGGGTTGGCGGCCTTGTCGGTCGAGAGCGCGATGACCTTTTGAACCTCGCTCTCCAGCGCGGCCCGGATAACGTTCTCTGCGCCATGGATATTGGTCTTAACGCACTCCATGGGGTTGTACTCTGCAGCCGGAACCTGTTTGAGAGCGGCAGCGTGGATCACGTAGTCGACGCCACGCATGGCCTGGACCAAGCGATCCGGGTCACGCACGTCACCAAGAAAATAACGCATGCAGGGGGCGTTAAACTCTTGGGCCATCTCATACTGCTTAAGCTCGTCACGGGAGAAGATGATGAGTTTCTTCGGCGTGTAGCGCTCAAGGATGGTTTGAACATAGCGTTTCCCAAAGGAGCCGGTACCGCCGGTTATAAGTACCGTTTTGTTATTGAACATGTAGTACTTTCCTTCTTAGCCGTGTTGAGCCATTTGCTTGAACATCTTGTTGCGTCCGGCAAATTCTTCGTAACTGCCGCCATCAACCCCATGGCCTTTTTCCAACAGTAAGAGGGTCGCGCACTTACGCACGGTGGACAACCGGTGTGCGATAAGAATCACTGTCTTATGTTCACTGAGCGCCTCAACCGCCCGCATGACAGCTGCTTCAGTATCGTTGTCCAACGCGCTGGTCGCTTCGTCGAAAACCAGCACGGGCGGATCATGATAGAGCGCTCGCGCAATGCCGATCCGCTGCCGCTGCCCACCCGAAAGCCGCACACCGCGCTCGCCCACCACGGTGCTGTAGCCCTGCGGCATGTCGCTGACGATGAAATCGTGCACCTGGGCCATGCGGGCGCAGCGCTCGACCTGTTCGTGATCGATCTGCTCGGGCGGCACGCCCAGGGCGATGTTCTCTGCCACGGTCGAGTCGGTCAGGAAGATATCCTGCGGCACGTAGCCGAGCGCCTGCTGCCAGGCGCGCAGGTTGGCGTCGGTAATGGGCTGGCCGTCCACCACGATGGCGCCTTCGGTGGGGCGCAACAGGCCGAGGAGCACGTCCACCAGGGTGGTCTTGCCGGCGCCGGAGGTGCCGATGATGCCCACGGAGCTGCCCACGGGGATTTCCAGGTTAATGCCCTGCAGGGCCGGGCGCTCTGCGTTCGGGTAGGTGTAGTGGATGTTCTGCAGGGCGATGGTCTGCTTGGGCTCCAGCGGCTGGGGCGCGCGCTTGTACAGCTCGGCCAGCGCGGAGCGCTGGTGCAGGTCGTTGTAGGCGTTATCCACGGCGGCGGCGCCGAAGCGGAGTTTGGCCATGCCGGCATAGATGCGCTGGGCGGCCGGCAGCATGCGGTAACCGGCAAAGGCGTACAGCCCGAGGATGGGCAGGATGTCGCCCAGGGCGCCGCTGTCGGTGCCGTCCTGGGTAGCCAGCAGCACCAGGGTGAGCGCGATGACGCCGCCGAAGCCGACCGCCTCGATGACGAACTTGGGGACTTCGCCGAGCGTCTGGTTGGTGGCCTGGTGGCGGGCCTGTCGGGCCGAGGGGCCGTCGAACCGGGAGAGGTAAGCGTGTTCTCGGCCGAGCAGCTTGATGTCCTTGATACCGCCCAGGGCCTCGCTGGCGGCAGTGAAGCGCTCCTGGTTGGCGCCGGCGCGGTCGCGCCCCACGCGGCCGAGGATGCCGCGCACGGCACCAAAGATGAGCGCATACATGCCGCCGATCACCACGGCCACGCCCAGTGCCAGCCACGGGTCCACCACGATCAGCAGGATGACCAGCGCGAGGATGACCACGCTGTAGGCGACCATCTGCATGCCGGGGCGGAAGACCTGCTGCACGAGCTGGTCCACCTCGGAGAGGATGTTCTTGGCCATGTCGCCGCTGTGGCGGTCGAGGAAGAAGGCGTAGGGCTGGCGCAGGTAGGTCTCCAGCAACCGCTTGCCGATGCTGTGGCGGCGCATCTCGATGAAGCGGTTCATCGCGTAGTGCGTGAGCGAGCGGAAGAAGGCGGAGAACAGGATGAGCCCGAAGGCGGCCGCGCCCAGCGCGAGGATGAAGGCATCCACCGAGGTGAAGCCCAAGCCCTCGTACACGGTGTTGAGCACCGGGTTGGTCTGCACCACTTCGGGGTTGCCGAGTACGCTCAGGAACGGCATGACCGAGGCGACGCCGGCGGTTTCCAGCACGGCCATGACGATGACCATGCCGAGCACGAGGCCGCCGCGGCGTTTTTCCTTGCGGCTGAGCAGGGCCAGGGCTTTGCGGTAGGTGCTGAGCATGGGGTGGCCGGTTGGGTGGTTTCTGGTTGATTTTCTTGTGGGAGGCCAGCCCTCTGGCCGATCTGGCATGGCCGGTCGGTGCCCGATGCCCCACCGGGGGATCGGCCGGAGGGCCGGCCTCCTACGCGGGGTTGTTCACCGCTTGAACGAACTGCGGATTGGGCCACGAATCGTGGGGCGAATCAAGTTCGCGGCCGAGGCCGCTCCTACGGTGCCATGCGCGGTCTGTGGGAGCCTGCTCGCAGGCGAACCGGAAGGGGCCAGTGCTTTGCGGTAGGTGCTGAACATGGGGTAACTGGGCAGCCTCAGGGTCGGGTGTTGGGTTCGGGATGCGGGGTTATTGGGTATCTGCCGGAACAGCAAACTGAACCGTCGGGATGACGACCCGCGGCAACTCCATGCGGGCGCATTGATTGCTTACAAATTCACGCCAGTATGGCCATACGTGGTAGCTGGCATTCCTCTGTGCAAAGGCTTCGAGCGCTTCCGGACCCGGGTCGGTATCGGTGTCGTATTCGGCAACAAATGTCGCCTCGATCTGCGCCAGCACACCATCGCTTTCTGCCTCACCGGCTTCGTGTTTCTCCCGGTCTTCGCCTTCCCGGGCGGGAGAAGCTGGCAACAAGCGCAGGCCCAGCCCGATGAACACCCGGAAGACGTAATACGATGTCTCTGCTTCGCGGACTTCCATGAGATAGCTGCGGTCCACATGGTGCTTGAACTGCGGCTGGTATGCCTCGACGGGTGAAAACCGCGGGTCATGATCTTCCGCCAGCCAGGCACTGGACTGGCGCACGCTTACCCCGTGGATTCGCAGGCAATCGACGGCTGCTTGGATCGGGGAATCCGTCATACAGCTGGCGCCATCCACTTATCGGCTTTGCTGGAGTCGCTCGCGCCGATGTCATGGATGATTTGCGGGCGAGCCGTTCCAGCCTTGCCGCCGGCCCGGGCAGTGGCGGGTTCTGCATGCCACTCGGCGGGAACCGTACGGGTGGGCGTCTGCACCCCGACGTTGTAGCTCAATACGGCGACGATCTGCTGGTTGAGGCTTACGCCTTCGTCTTCGGCCAGGGAGACCAGTGCGCGGTGCAGTGTTCTGGGCACGCGCAGTGTAATGCGCCCACTGAAGTCATCCGCAGGCGGCAAAGGCTGCGGCAGCGCGCGTCCGCTTTCCTTCAGCGCTGCCTCGGTGGTCTCGATGGTATCGATCGCGAGCTCGTAGGCCTCGTCGTGGGTGTCGGCGTATTCGACAACGTCCGGCAGCTCTCGTACCCGGGCCTCGAAGCAGGCTTCTCCCTCCTCGATGACCCGGCGTATCGTGATCCCGTAGTCCTGCGCGTTCATGACGTCTCTCCCTTCAGCCATTGGCTCAATTCCGGCTCCCGCTCCTCGAGCATCCTGCGGATGTTCCGGACATAAGCTGGCTTGATTTCAGGGTTTTTCCCGTGTCCGCATGTGTAGGAGGTCGAGTAGAAACTCGGCAGCCCGGCATGGGTGACCACCTTGTGGCCTGCTTTCTTCCCGTCGCGGACCTCGAAGCCCAGGGTTTCGAGCAACCGTCGCAATTCATCGCATCGCAGGGAACCGCCCGCACCCTGGAGCTGCTGCAGTACATCCTTTACGTTAGCAGACATCTGACACCATATGCAGTGTCACCCCTATCTTGGGGTGGAGAAGCGGGAAACAGGCTGAGCCCGAAGTCCGCCGCGGCGTTTTTCCTTGCGGCTGAGCAGGGCCAGGGCTTTGCGGTAGGTCCTGAGCATGGGGTGGCCGGTTGGGTGGTTGTCGGTTGATTTGCCCGTAGGAGGTCAGCCCCCTGGCCGATTGCCCTGCCGATCTGGTTCGCCGGTGGGGCAATCGGCCAGGGCAATCGGCCAGGGGGCTGGCCTCCTACGGGGCGTGTTCAGCCCTTGAACGACATGCGGATTGGGCCACGAAAAATGGGGCGAATCAAGTGCGCTTTGGGCATGGTCCGATGTATGGTCGGGGTTGGCTTACGGTCAGGGAAGACGATATGGAGATCGTGCATCACGGGGGCGCCAAGGGCGTAACGGGCAGTTGCCATCGGCTGCGGCTGTCGGCGCGGGATTCGTTTCTGGTGGATTGCGGGCTGTTCCAGGGGCGCGACCATGGGCCGGGCGATACGCTGGAGCGCCATGCGATCGAGTTTCCGGTGGAGGATATCCGGGCGCTGGTGGTCACGCATGTGCATATCGACCACATCGGGCGGCTGCCGTATCTGCTGGCGGCGGGTTTTGACGGGCCGATCATCTGTTCGAAGCCGTCGGCCCGGCTGCTGCCGCTGATGCTGGAGGATGCGCTGCGGGTCGGCTTCACCCGCGACCAGCAGCTGATCGAGCCGGTGCTGGAGACCATCGACGAGCGGCTGGTGGCGCTGGAGTACAACGCGTGGCATGCGCTGCCGGTGGAAGATGCCGCCCTCGCCCCGCGGGTGCGGCTGCAGCGTGCGGGCCATATCCTCGGTTCGGCCTATGTGGAGTTCGATTTCCGCGAGCCGGGGGAGCGCCGTTCGCGCCGGGTGGTCTTCTCCGGCGATCTGGGCGCGCCCGGGGCGCCGCTGCTGCCGGCGCCGAAGCCGCCGCACCGGGCGGATACGCTGGTGCTGGAGAGCACCTATGGCGACCGCCTCCACGGCGACCGCCGCGAGCGCGCGGCGCGGCTGCGGGCGGCGGTGGAGCATGCCCATGCCAACGGCGGCACGGTGATCGTGCCTGCCTTCAGCATCGGCCGCACGCAGGAGCTGCTGTATGAGCTGGAGGGGCTGATCCATCGCGGCAACCGGCGCTGGCGCGAGCTGGAGGTGGTGCTGGACTCGCCGCTGGCCGCGCGCTTTACCGAGGTCTACCGCGAGCTGAAGCCGTTCTGGGATGCCGAGGCGCACCAGCGCCTGCGCGCCGGGCGCCATCCGCTGGATTTCGAGAACCTCTACACGGTGGCCGACCACGACACCCACCTGCAGACGGTGGACTACCTGGCCCGCTCCGGCCGCCCGGCGGTGGTGATCGCCGCCAGCGGGATGGCCGCCGGCGGCCGGGTGGTGAACTACCTCAAGGCGATGCTGGAGGACGAACGCCACCACGTGCTGTTCGTCGGCTACCAGGCGGAGGGTACGCCGGGCCGCGCCATCCAGGCCGCCGGCCGTGGCGGCCACGTGGAGCTGGACGGCGAGCGCTACGCCATCCGCGCGGGCGTGGACAGCATCAGCGGGTATTCCGCCCATGCGGACCAGGCCGACCTCCTGCGCTTCGTGCGTGGCATCCGCACCGGCCCGCAGGACATCCGCCTGGTCCACGGGGAACCCCACGCCCGGGAGGCCCTGTGGGAGCTTGCTTGCAAGCGAACAGGTTGAGCCCGAGACGAAAGCCCGTCCGGTTCGCGGCCGAGGCCGCTCCTACGTGCGAACCGGCGCAGCCTGGAAAAGGGCAACGAAGCCGCTATGGCTCACGGGCTGGTCACCTGCCATGGATGTTCCGCATGGGTTGTGTCCATGTGCTCCACACGAGGCTGGGCGTCGATGAACCGTAACCGCTGTTTAAGACCCAGTTTGAGGTTGGACGGGTTCAGTCTTCGGTGCCCCTTGCGCCCATGGGTCGGCTGTTCCAGGTGCAGCACGATCCGGAGCCGCCGCGCACTCACCCAGAGATGCGCCAGTCGGCGTTCTTCGGGTTCAATCGTGCCGTATGCGCTGTTCCCGCCGGCTCCGGCGGCCACAAGCCCCGCCAGGCTGTCCCGTACCTTGGCGGCCACCTCGTCCGGCAACTCGCTCGGCTTGGTCCGCGGGTGCTGACGGTAGTCCTTGACCTCGATGAGGTAGGTGGTTTTGTCCCACCGGGCCACAAAGTCGACTGCTTTCGCGCCGCCGCACGTGTTCTGAAAACCGCCGGTGAAGAACCGCCAGCCGTCGTACTGCCCTGCCTCCACACCGGCGTCAAAGTGAAAGGTGAGACCACCTTCGGTGAAGCGGCTTCCTGTCACGACTTCACTCCAGCTCCAGGTAATCGTCGGCCTGCTCAAGCTCCGCATCCAGCAAAGCGAGCGGGTGGATCTCCTCGAGGGTATCCGCCTGGCTCACCTCGACTCCCGCTTCTCCCTGCGAAAGGGCGAAATACCGCTGCCGCGCGGCCCCTTTGCCCCGTCGCTCGGCGGCGATATCGATCTCCCGCAACAGGAAAAGGCTGTGGGTTGCGAGCACCACCTGGATGCCCTGCTCCGCCACGCTGAGAATGGCCTCGGCCACCGCGCGGATCAGGCGCGGATTCAGGTTGCTCTCCGGCTCATCCCAATAGAGGTAACCCTGCTCCAGAAGTGATCCGGTCACGATGAGCTGGACGAGTGTCGCGATCTTGCGCCATCCTTCAGCGACCAGCCCCATCTCCAGGTTGCCCCGGCCCGGCTGTCGCAGATAGAAACGCCCGTTCTCCAGGACCACACGCCCGCCCATCAACTCTTCAAGCGGCTTCAGTAATTCGCGCGCCCGCTCCTCGCGCGCACCCTTCAGTGTTGGAGCGCCCAGCAACACACAGGTGTCCCGCCAGGTTTCCTCGAACTCCAGGTAATGGTTTTCGTAGACCGAGACGAAGCCCGGATAGATGGTCAGCAGCTCGCGCGTGGGCAGGTAGACCGGTGGCTTGTCCAGCCAGGCGTCCGGCAGGCGCGTGACATTGACCTCGCTCTTGCTCTGGGTGTGGAAATCGAAGTCGATATTCCAGCGCTTGTCTTCGAAACGAGCACTGACATAACCCCGACTTTGTCCCTGCTGACGCCGGGCCAGCCGGCCGAGGCTGTCCGGTTTGAACACCCCGACAAGCTTGTCCGCGAACCGCGGCTGGAGGATGGCCTTGGTGGGTTCCCGTTCTTCTTCCCGACCCCGACCGCCTTCCGCTAGCACCGACTGGATGGAATACGCGAGCTTGAGCAGATGAGTTTTGCCCGTAGCGTTCTCCCCCACAATCACGTTCAGGCCGGGAGTAAACTCCAGATGGGCATCGCCGAAGGCCGTCACGTTTTGCAGGTCGAGTTGCTTGAGCATGGGCGTCTCGCAGCCTTTCGGCGTGTTTTCCGGATCCAGTCGTCGCAGACTAGCGTACGCAACTCGCAAATGGTGAGGAAGAGGCACCGTTCGCGGCCGAGGCCGCTTGTATGTTTACCCCCGGCAGGCCTAGAAAGGGTCTGTCGGGGTGGAGGGACGAGGCCGGCATCTGGCCTGCGGCACAGACAGTAGGAGACTTCGTCCCACCCCTCACCTGAAGCGCCGATAAGGAATCGATCGGCTCGGGACCGACGATCGATGGCAAGCCAGCGTTCGGTGAGGCCCCGACAGACGGTTTTACGCTAGCTCGGGAGGTGAACGATGGCAACATCGGTAACGGCTCAGCGGATCGGGGTCGATGTGGGCAAAACCGAACTGTGGCTCAGCATGAACGGCGAAGCCGCGCAACGCTGCGACAACACACCGGCAGCCATCCGGCGCTGGATGAGCGAGCTGA
>NZ_AUAG01000035.1:0-29836 GCF_000428605.1 Thioalkalivibrio sp. ALE19 | reverse complement strand
GGCCACCGCAAACGCAGGAGGCCAGCCCCTGGCCGATCGGGCCTGGCCGGCGCCCCATCGCCGAGAGGGCTCGGCTCCTACGGGGCTCGAAACCACGGTAGCCAAGGGTTCAACCCCTTGATCCCCGCCATCCTCGACAGCCTGAAATGGAGCAGCCGCCTGGGCGCCAAGTTCTTCTGGGCGGCGCCAGCGGCGACCAGCGGGGTGGTGTTCTTCACCCTGGTGTCGCAGCTCTCCATGCTGCTGGCCTTTTTCCTCCCGCTGAAGGTCATCATCCTGCTGGGCTCGGACGGCATACCCCGCTACTTCCCACCGGCGTTCGAACAGTTCGACCGCGACGCGCTGATCGTTTGGCTGAGCGCCGCCACCATCGCGTTCTACGGCCTGTATCTGCTGGCCGAACGCATCGTGGAGTTCGGCGGCGAGCGAGGGTCGAAAACCCTCCTCGCACGCAGCCGCAAGATGGTCCTGTTCGAGAACCAGGACGAACTGGCTGCCCGCGCCTACAAACGCCATGCCGAGGTGATCGCGGGCAGCGTGTTCCTGCTGCTGGCGCTGGGCATTCTGTTCTGGCTCTACCAAAGCGTGGCGCTTCTGGCCACGGGGTACGTTGTTGCGGTAGGCGCGGTACTGTTTGCTGCGCTTGCCATGCATGAAGGCCTGCGGACACGCATCCAGGACAACCTCAACGGCTGGATGGGCGTTCTGGCGGGTATCGGCTTCATGCTGGCGTTCGGTTACCTGGTGGTCGACTTCCTGTTCCTCGATCCGCCCGGCCTGATCCCGGCGATCATCGCGCTGCTGCTCGCCCGCCAGGGGTTCAACCGCCTGTCGAGCCTGGTGACCGGGCTCGTGAAACAGCACGACCAGGAGGCAAAGCTGGATGCATTGTTCTTCCATTCCAGCGTCTTCATGCCCGGCCAGGCCCAGGAGACGAACAAAGAGACCATCTGGACACTCCTGACGCCGGAAGCCCGCCAGCAATGGGTACCCGAGCTCATCGCCGAAATGTACGGTGAACCCGCTTCCGAGGACCTGGAAATCCAGTGGTGGCAAACCGACGTGGCCAACGTGGGCGTGCTGCATTGCCGCACCCCGCGGAAGCCGAGCATCTTCGTCAAGCTGTTTGCTCCCAAACGCACCGCCTACGCCCTGCACGAGGCGACCCTGCTGGCCGACCCGCCCCAGGGCCTGCCCGGCCCGCAATGGATCGGCGCCACACAGGTGCGCGGCTTCCATTGCCACGTACTGCAGGTAGCTGAAGAGCTCCCGGCCAGGCAGGGTGATACCGCCAAAGGCGTCGAAGAGATCCGCCTCACCCTGCTTCAGGTCGCCCTGCCGCAACCCCTGTTGACCCGTTACCAGCGATCCCGGCCCATGTTGTGGCAGCGCCTGAACGACAGCATACTGGAGCGTCTCCGAATCGCCGCCAACGATTCACAATCCCTCAATGCCCTCGGTCAGCTGCGCGCTCGCCTGCAGGACTGGCGCGACCAGCTGGCCGCATTGCCCCTGGCGATTACCACGCGGGACGTTCGGCCGGGCAATATCGTAATGACCGAGGCAGGGGCGCCCACGCTGATTCACTGGGGAAACTGGGCGATCGAACCGGCCGGGGCAGGGTGGCCGACTAAGCCCGAACAATTGCCGACCCTTGAGGGGCACGCAGACGCCTCGGTGCTCGCCGCGTTAAGCCGCGAACTGGAGTTTCTGACCGAGCAACAACGGTTCAGCTCCGCCATTGCGCTTGTGCCACGTCTTGTCGGGTTGCTAGCGCGTCTTTCTGCATCTGCCTCCAGTAAGGGAGCCCGGGGATGAGTGGAAGCCTTTCAACTCCAATCAGCAAGCAACGCTGGAACGGCTCGGCGGAAGATGTCTCCTGGCCTACCTGCTCGCTCATCGTGCCCGTCTACAACCACTGGGGATTGGTTCCGGAGCTGCTGGAATGCCTGCAGGCACAGACCTTCCCGCAAGAGTCCTTCGAAGTGCTGCTGGTGGACAACGGCTCCACGGATTACGAGCCCCCGAAAAGCCTCCCCGCCAACGTTCGTATTCTGAACTGCGAAACGCCGGGATCCTACGCGGCCCGGAACGTCGGCATCGAAGCCGCGGCAGGCGACTGGCTCGCCTTCACCGATGCCGATTGCCGACCCGATACCCGGTGGCTCGAGGCCATGCTCGACCGAGCCCAGCAGGAGGGAACAAGCGCTGTTCTGGCTGGCGCCGTCGAGATGTACACGGACTCCGCGTGCCCCAATGCCTACGAAATCTACGACCTGATCCGCGGAATCCCGCAAGCGCATTATGTGCGCCGCGGCTACGCAGCCACCGCCAACCTTCTGGTACACCGATCGGTAAAGGCGATGCTGGGCGGGTTCGATTCGACACGTTATTCGGGAGGCGATGCCGCTTTCTGCCGCCGCGCGTGCGCTAGCGGCTATTCCATCCATTTCGTCAGCGAAGCGGTCGTGCGGCATCCCGCACGCGAGTCCTGGAAAGACGTGGTCTCCAAGGCCCGGCGCATTAAGGGAGGGCAGGTACTATCGGGGTCCGTGCGTACGCGCGTCTACTGGGCCCTGCGGACCATGATGCCGCCGCTCCACCTGTACTACCGATATGCGATGGCGGGACAATATAGCCTTCGGTATCGGGTCATCGCACTGGCGGTCCAGTCGCGGCTCTGGGGACATGAGCTCCACGAGATGCTTCGGCTGCTGTTACGTCCCGCACGCCGCGAACGTCAATAGGTGGTTAAGCAGGAGGCCGAAGGCAGTGAGCCTCGGCCCAGCCCCGGCTTCACGGCGGCATCCCGACCAGAATTAGATCAAGCAACCAAGCCAGAAGACAGAAGACAGAAGACAGAAGACCAGGAGAGACTGAGTGACACGTAGCATGGACCAAAGGGTCGATACGGAGCGACTAACCACGCCGGAGGAACGCAGCATTCCGGAAGGGGATCTCCTCCGTCACTGCCTGTCGCCGGCATCGTTCTTGTGGCCGAATTACCTCGAGTCATCGGCTTGGCTGGACCACGGCCCCTTTGCCTTCTGGCTGATCGACGCGCACCGGCCCCGTACGGTTGTGGAGCTGGGCACGCACGGTGGCTACTCCTATTTCGCCTTCTGCCAGGCTGTTCAGGCGCTGGGCACCGAAACCCGGTGCTATGCCGTGGATCATTGGCAGGGGGATGAGCACGCTGGTTTCTATGACGACTCCATTTACGAGCGTGTGAAGTCCTACAACGACACGCACTATTCGAGTTTCTCCCGCCTGGTGCGCTCATCGTTCGATGACGCACTTCAGCACTTCAGTGACGGCAGCATCGACTTGTTGCACATCGATGGGCGTCACTTCTACGAGGACGTCAAACACGACTTCGAGAGCTGGCTCCCGAAGCTCTCCGACCGCGCCGTGGTTCTTTTCCACGACACAAACGTCAGGGAGCGCAACTTTGGGGTCTTCCATCTGTGGGAGGAAATCCGTGTCGAATTTCCTTCCTTCGAGTTTCTGCATGGTCACGGCTTGGGAGTGTTGGGCTATGGATCAGACCTTTCGCCGGGTCTCAGAGCACTGTTTTCCGCTGCGCTGGACCAAAAAGCAACTATGGCTATACGAGACGCATACAACCGGCTGGGGGCCTACCCGAAGCAAGCAATGCAACATCGGACTAAGAAGGCCGACATCCGTGACAAGGAAGTCGCCTCTCAACAGGACCTGAAGGTGCCGGCAAGAAGTCGAAAAGGCCTTTCAGTCAAGCTCGAGAAAAGAGAAGCGGAACTGGCCCGCTCTTCGGCCAAGCTGCAACAATGCGAAAGGAAACTCAGCAAGCTCTCACGCCACCTGAATGAGATGGAGCACTCGACAAGCTGGCGAATCACCTATCCGATGAGAGTCCTATCTCGAGCCATCAGGTGGACCGTCCGTAACGTTGTTAGGAGTATGCGGTTTGTGTGGTGGCTTATGACCGGCCAGACCGCGCGAGCGGCAGGCGCACTCCGGACAATCTACGCTCGCCATGTACCGGTTCGAATTAAGAAATGCATCCCTGGTACCATCCGCAAGAGGGTCGGCAGCTACTTGAGTGAACATGAGTCTCGTACTCACACTCGCGGGGCCGTTCCATCTCGGGCGGACAACGAAAGAAGAAAGGCCATAAAACAAGATATTCAACAGGCCACTGCCGCCTTTCAGTCGGAGCTGTGGGACGATACGATCCAACAGTGGCAGGCGATTTTGACGAATTATCCTGACGATGCAAGATCCTGGCAGGCAAAATTGTTTATCAGCGTCGCGCGCCGAATTAGGAACCTAGAAGACTACGAAAAGCGGATTGTCGAGTATAAAGAATCCAAGGCGGCCCGCGATATCCGTCGACCCAATGACGGAGAACTGCGTGTTGCGGTCTACACGGCGATATCCGGTAACTATGACTCGCTGAAGCTCCCGGCTGTGTTGGATGATCGGATCGACTATATCGTCTTCACGGACACCGCATTGCCCGATACAGGCATATGGCAAGTGCGTCCGATCACCTACTTTAGCGACGACGCAACGCGGACCGCGCGGTTTGTGAAAACCCATCCCCATTGGCTCTTGGCGGACTACGACATCACCATCTGGATCGACTCGAACGTCATGATTCTTGGAGATATCTGGCCGTTCGTGATTGACTTCAAGGAATCCGGGAAAGCTATTGGGGCTATTCCGCACCCCCAGAGACAATCGATCTACGAAGAGATTCACGAGTGCGCTCACCGGGCGAAGGACGACTATTCAGTCATGGAGTGCCAAGTTCAGGCTTACCGGTCCGAAGGGTTCAAGCACGACGACCTTATTGAAAGTAATTTGATGATGGCCAACCTCGGTGCATGTCGCGAATCCTGTGAGCGGTTCTTTTCGACGTGGTGGTCGCAGATAGACCGGCATAGTCGGCGTGATCAGCTAAGCAAAAACTACGCCCTTCGGGTAGCGGATGTCCAATGGCATAGGCTTCTCACGAACGGTGAAAGCGTGAGGAATAACCGTGACTTCGTGTTGGTCGAGCATGACGCTGGACAGGGTCCGGCTTCGAGTCTCGTTGCGAAGTTAGACTCACCTCTCCTGGATCCCTACGCTCTATCGAGCTATGCGGACATGAAAGAGGCTAGAGTGGGCTCGCAAAGAGGTCGGCGGATCGACGTAGTGGTATGTGTCCACAATGCGCTTGAGGATGTCAAGTTATGTCTTGAATCGATAGAGAGAGAAAGAATTGATGAAGAGCTGAGGCTCATTATTGTAGACGATGGTTCGGACGTAGATTCGGCTGAGTTTTTGCGTGCGTTCGCGGAAAGGGACTGGGTTTCGCGTCTCCGCAACGAAAGCGCCGTCGGATATACAAGAGCGGCCAATCAGGGTCTGGCCGCCACGACAGCGGATTTCGTGATACTCCTGAACAGCGACACTATTGTCACGTCGTTATGGGCAGAGAAGCTGGCGGAAGCCGTTTACACGACGCCTGGTGCCGGAATTGTGGGGCCATTGTCAAATGCGGCTAGTTATCAATCAATACCGGAATTTCGCGGTACAGGCGATCAGACTGCAGTGAATGAACTTCCGACGGGTATGACCCCGGAAGACATGAATCGTTATTGTGAAAACTGGTCTACGGTCGATGCGCTTCCTCGCACGCCGCTGATCCACGGATTCTGTTTTGGCTTGAAGCGCGAGGTCTTGGAGGCCGTGGGATGGATGGACGAAGTGACTTTCCCCAGGGGATACGGGGAGGAAAATGATTTCTGCTTTCGCGCTGTCGATGCGGGTTTCGGACTGGTGGTGGCAACAAACACGTACGTCTACCATCGAAAATCGCGAAGTTACATGGGAGCGGAACGGGTTCGCCTTATGAGGGCGGGATCTCAAGCACTTTCATCGAAATACGGTCGTGCCCGTATTCAGAGGGCCGTTCGGTCCATGGAGCAAAACAGGCTCCTGACTTGTGCCCGCGAAAACGCCGCCGAGTTGTACCGCCTACGATCGGAAGATGGCCCGTGTATCTCGCTCGTTCCCGCTCGGAATAGGCATGGCCGTCCGCTAGGCTCGGCATACGTTCGCCTACTTCTCCCTTACCTTCACGACTCTGTCTTGGACGAATTTCACGTGAAAGAGGCGAAGGCTTTGCCCGCAGTTGTGCCGGATGGTATTGCGGTGCTCCAGCGCGACGTACCCGGTGTTAGTAGGGAAGTTCTCGCCGAATGGATTGGCGAAGCAAAAAAGGCTGGGACGAGAATAGTGCATGACATCGATGACAATCTGCTTGATGTCGAAACACTTGCGCGCCTTGGTAAGTCCAGAAATGAATGCGCGGAAACGATTGGTAAGGTGTCACTCTTGGCGTCGTCGTCTGAGATCGTGACAACCTCGAGCGGTCCGCTGGCACGCAAGATGGGGGCGTTCAATGGGCGTGTAGTTGTGATACCAAACGGTATCGATTCGGATCTTTGGGGGATACAAGAAGATGAGACGCGTTTGCGCTTGAGTACCCGGAAGGAAGCGAGCAGACCCGTTAAAATCGGTTATGTGGGAACGCCGACACACGATCGAGATCTTGAGATGATCGCCCCAGCTATGAGACATGTAGAAGATCAGTATAGGAACCGAGTTCAGATCGAGGTGATAGGAGGATTCGGGAGGGCAACTACGCGTTTTGGTCGTAAGATAGATTTACCTAAAGAAAAGGAATACCCAAATTTCGTGAGATGGATAAAAAACGAGATCGATTGGGATATCGCCGTTATACCTTTGGTAGACGATGAATTCAATCGCTCGAAATCGTACATAAAATTTCTCGAATGTGCCGCGCTAGATGCCGCGATGATCGTCTCAGATGTTCCTGCATATCGTGATATAGCTCGCCATCGGGAGAATTGCTTCGTAACGGAAAATACGGTTGAAGGCTGGACAAATAGTCTGACTCATCTTATTGAAAATCCGAAGACGGTGCGAGAACTAGCCAGGCGAGCCCGACAAGACGTCACAGCGTTATATACTATCGACAATGTGGTGCCAGCTATTAAGGAGTTGTTAAATGATGTAAAGACAAAAAAATTCGAATAATCAGGAAGGTCTATTTGGGGGGGGGATCGTACGGCGTGAGTAGATACGGAATGGCTGCTAACATGTTTGCATGAGTAGTAAGGGTTTGGCCAGCCTATCTATTCTCGCAACGAGCTAACGTTTCAACAGTCGTGTACGTAGCGACGTCCATGACGCATCCAGATGTTTTCGGCTAGAGGGGCGGCACGTTCACTCGGCGATGTCGTGTCATGAAGTTCAGCCAGTGGATTCTGTGTCAACGGTTCGGGCTCCTATTGGCTGGCTAAAGCGCGATAGTACCGGGATTCGGAACGGCGCGGTGCGAGTAATGTCGGGAACGCACTGTGTCGGTCGTGTCAGACAGAACGAGGCTTCGGGGGAAGAGTAATGATGGAAGCGCGTGTTGGAACTATTTTGTGGTTCTAATTCCAGCGTGAAGGGCTCGGAAGAGCGGCGAGAGGTTTCCAGTCCTCGGATGGTCGATGTCTTAGTTTAGGCGTGGTTGGTTCCGGCTCACCGACAACCTGAATCAGGTTAGGTGCTACGGGACAATCGGGACGATGGAATTCATTTCGGTCCGGTCGTATTGCGTGCTAGAGGTCGGATTTAACGTATTGGCCGCAGGTCGGTGTTCTCGTGGCGTGTCTTGCAAGAGTCCCGTCTTGGCTGATGTAGAGTGAGTGGAGTCGTGTAAGCGTCTGTTACGTTTAGACGAGAGGGGCTCCTCAGCGGCAGATTGGATCGTGATCACGGAATTCATAAACATGAGGGAAAGAATTATGAGGCGTGAGCCTAGGTTTTTGGGGGTCGGAGCACAAAAATCAGGGACTACGTGGCTCCATAACATGTTGGAGCAGCACCCAGGAGTATTTGTGCCGCGACGCAAGGAAATCATGTTTTTCGACGTCGAGAGTAATTGGGAAAAAGGTAGCGAGTGGTACATCGAGCAGTTTTCGGACGCAGTTGAGGGGCAGTTGTGTGGGGAGGTTACGCCTGGGTATCTTTGGGTGTGTCCCAAGCATGCTGACTGTGATCAAGAGATGGAATTTAGAAAAGATGCACCGGCAAGAGTGCGGGATACGCTGGGGAAAGATGTTAAGTTTCTGGTGCTTTTGAGGAATCCGATCGACCGAGCGATTTCCGCGTACATGCATCATGTAAAGAAAAAGCGTTTATCGTTTGATATGCCCGCAAGGGAGGCGTTGCATCGGAGTGGAATCTTGCATATGGGTCTGTACTCGTTGCATCTAAAGAGGTGGTTCGAGGTATTTGAAAGGAGTAATTTCCATATTTGGTCGTTTGAATCCATGTTAGAAAATAAGCAGGCGTATTTGAGGAGTGTGGCTAGGTTCCTGGGTATTGCAGAGTTTCCGGAGGGGCTAGAGGATTTACGTGTTCAGTATAAGTATGACTATTCAAGGGATGATAGGGGTGTGCTCGCGACCGTGGATGGTAATGAGTTTCGACCAATGGATGATTTGGATATTGATTATATGCGTGGGTACTTCCGAGATGATGTCAATAGGTTAAAAGAGATGTCGTGCCTATCTGAGGACGGTTGGAGCCAGGATTTTTTATAAGTAGTGCAACGCAAAATCGGTTGAGCGGGTTGCTTGTGG
The DNA here is from genome assembly GCF_000428605.1 of Thioalkalivibrio sp. ALE19. Taxonomy (NCBI): domain Bacteria; kingdom Pseudomonadati; phylum Pseudomonadota; class Gammaproteobacteria; order Chromatiales; family Ectothiorhodospiraceae; genus Thioalkalivibrio; species Thioalkalivibrio sp. ALE19. The sequence continues at coordinate 21,146 of NZ_AUAG01000035.1, read as the reverse complement.
AACAGCCTGTGTAAGGGGGCTTTGGCCCCAGTGCAAGTGTGTTGAAGGGGCGATTCAGGCGGGTTGTAGACTTAGTATGAATAGAATCATCGAGTTTTGGTCGGGTTGAGGAGAGTCAAGGGAAGCGGTGCATACGTGTCAAGAATCGATTTGTGGATGTGCGGAGGGTGGAGAGGAGGGACTGAACTCAGCTCGCTTCAAACGTTTCGGGAGCGTGCCGTTGAGGGGGGGGTGTGGATGGTGTTCATGGAAGCGCATCGTATATGGGATAGGTCATCAGGTGGTCCGAGATGATGATGTGCTGGTATCTAGGCGGAGGGCACTGGGAAGATGGTAGTGAGGTATCTCGTGACAGGCGGGGCAGGTTTTATTGGCTCAGCGGTAATCCGGAGGCTAAGGGAAATTGCTGCGGCGGATGTCGTGAATGTCGACAAACTCACCTATGCAGGCAATTTGGAGTCGCTGAGCGCTATAGCTTCTGATTCGCGTTATACGTTCGTTCACGCTGATATCTGTGATCCGGCGAGGATGCGGGATGTGTTTCATACCTTCCGTCCGGACATAGTGATGCATTTGGCGGCAGAGAGCCATGTCGATCGTTCCATTGATGGGCCGGCGGCATTCATCGAGACCAATATCGTTGGGACCTACACGCTCCTTGAGGCGGCACGGTGGTACTGGCAGGGGTTGAAAGAGTCTGACCCGGTGAAAGCCCAAGGCTTCCGGCTGCACCATGTCTCGACCGACGAGGTCTATGGCGACCTTAACGGCTCGGGATGTCTCTTTACGGAGACGACGCTCTACTCGCCGAGTTCACCGTATGCGGCCAGCAAAGCCAGCTCCGACCATTTGGTACGCGCGTGGCATCGGACGTACGGCTTGCCGACGCTGATTACCAACTGCAGCAACAACTACGGTCCCTACCACTTTCCCGAGAAATTGATTCCTTTGATGATTCGCAATGCGCGGGCGGGCAAGCCACTGCCGGTGTATGGCAACGGGCAGCAGGTGCGCGATTGGTTGTATGTGGAGGACCATGCCCGCGCACTGATCAAGGTGGCCACTGAAGGCGAAGTGGGAGAGACCTATAACATAGGTGGTCATAACGAAGTGACGAATCTTGAGGTAGTGGAGCGTGTTTGTGAGTTGCTCGAAGAATTGGCGCCGGACAAACCAGAAGGTGTGAAGCAGTACCGAGACTTGATCACCTTCGTGGCGGACCGGCCGGGTCATGATCTTCGCTATGCGATCGACGCGAGCAAGATTGAGCGGGAACTCGGCTGGGTACCCAGCGAGACTTTCGAGACTGGGTTGAGAAAGACGGTGCAGTGGTATCTGGATAATGAAGACTGGGTTGAGCGCGTGACCAGCGGGGCCTACCGGGAGTGGGTCGAAAAGCACTATGGCGAACAAGCGGTGGACGGGGCAAAGCATGGCTGAACAGGCCATTCTGATTACCGGCCCCAATGGGCAGGTGGGCTGGGAGTTACAGCGAGCCTTGTCTCCGCTCGGGCGACTAGTGTTGCTGGACCGAACTCGGTGCGACCTCGCCGATTCCCAGGCGCTTCGAAACTGGGTACAGGAGGTCCGCCCGGGGGCGATTGTGAACGCGGCCGCGTATACCGCCGTTGACCAGGCGGAGAGCGAACCGGACGTGGCGGCGGCGATCAACGCACAGGCCCCGCGGATTCTCGCCGAGGAGGCGAAGGCGCTCGGCGCGTGGCTGATCCACTACTCGACCGATTATGTGTTTGACGGCAGCGGCGAACGGCCGTGGCGGGAAGAGGATCCTGTTGGGCCCAAGTCGGTCTACGGCGCCACCAAGCTGGAAGGTGAGCAAGGAGTAATCGCCAGCGGTGTCGCCGCGCTTATTTTTCGCACCTCATGGGTGTTTGGGGTTCATGGGCACAACTTTCTCAAGACGATGCTGAAGGTAAGCCGTGAGCGCCCTGAGCTGAAAGTGGTAGCCGACCAGATGGGAGCGCCAACACCGGCGCATCTGATCGCGGACGTGACCGCCCATGCGCTACGGGACGCCTTGAACGGACGCATGGAGCGTCGCGCCGAGATCTTTCACCTGGCCCCCAGGGGAGCGACCTCCTGGCATGCCTACGCTGAACTCCTGATCGAACACGCAAAGACGCTTGGTTGGCCCATCAAGACTCGTTCGGTCCACGCGATTACGTCGAGTGAGTGGCCTACGCCCGCGGCGAGGCCCGCCAACTCGCGTCTGGACTGCCGGAAGTTGGAGGCGACGTTTGGCCTTCGGCTTCTCGAATGGGAGGCAGGGGTGAAACGAGTCGTGGAGCAGGTCGTTCAGAAGCCGTTGTAGCGCAGGTCGGATAGGATAAGTACAATTGTGAAGGCGAGTGCCATGGAAGAGTACAAAAACGACCTGGAAAGGTTGTTTTTCGAGAACACCGGGCGCCTGATCCACAAGTGGCGGCATTATTTCGAGATCTATGATCGGCATTTCTCCCGGTTTCGCGGAACGGACGTCCATGTTGTGGAGTTTGGTGTCTCGCAGGGCGGGTCCTTGCAGATGTGGAAAGAGTATTTTGGACCAAAGGCGAAAGTATTCGGCATCGATGTAAATCCGAACTGCAAGGCACTCGAAGAGGAACAGTTGGAGATCCTTATCGGTGATCAAGAGGACCGGCGGTTTCTTGATTCGGTCAAGGAGCGTGTCCCGAGAATTGATATATTGATCGACGACGGCGGCCACACGATGGCACAGCAGATCAATACCTTTGAGGCGCTCTTTCCCGCGATTGACTCTAATGGCGTGTATCTGTGCGAAGACCTCCATACGTCCTATTGGCGGAAGTGGGGTGGAGGATACGGACGAGCCGGGACGTTCGTCGAATACAGCAAGAACTTCGTTGACCTTTTGCACGCCTGGCATTCGGAAGATGAAGCTAGGCTTAGCGTTACCGATTTCACCAGGTCGGCACATTCGTTGCACTACTATGACAGTATACTCGTAATCGAGAAACGCCCAGTTGAAAAGCCGTTTCATCTGAAAACGGGCGAAGCGACGGTATCGCCGTTTCGCAAGCAAGAACCACGGTCTGGTGTGGTTTCTGAGCGAGCATCCTCCGACGGAGTTGACGACATGAACGGCGGTGAGAGGGTTCAGAATGACTTGGAGGCGGAGGATCGTGCGCCTTTGAGTGATATGGACGGGCTGAAGGCTCGGCTGCGCAAGGAAAAAGAGAGGCACAGGGTGACTAAGGACAAGCTTGCGGCGGAGAAAGCGCGCGTGGCGTCGATTCGCGCGTCGAGGAGCTGGCGCCTCACCGGCCCGTTTCGGCTGTTGTGGCGATCGGTAACGCGGGTGCGTACCGGCATGCGGAGGGGGTAGTGATGGCGGTCGCGAAGAGAGGGCAGTCATGAAGCGGCGGAAAGGTATTATTCTGGCCGGTGGCGCCGGGACAAGGCTTCATCCGGCGACATTGGCTGTCTCGAAGCAGCTGTTGCCGGTGTACGACAAGCCGATGATCTACTACCCGCTTTGTACGCTGCTGCTGGCCGGGATCCGGGAGATCCTGATCATCTCCACGCCTGAGGATACGCCCCGTTTCGAGCAGATGCTCGGTGATGGCAGTCAGTGGGGGATCGAGCTTCAGTATGCGGTGCAGCCGAGTCCGGATGGGCTGGCCCAGGCCTTCTTGATTGGTGCTGACTTTCTGGGTGATGACCTGGCGGCGCTGATTCTCGGCGACAACATCTTTTATGGCCACGATTTCCAGCCGTTGCTGGAGCGTGCGGCCGGGCGGCAGGAGGGTGCGAGCGTGTTTGCCTATCACGTGCACGACCCGGAGCGCTATGGTGTGGTGGAGTTCGATGCCGATGGCACGGTGCTGTCGCTAGAGGAAAAGCCGGCGAACCCGAAGTCGGCTTATGCGGTTACCGGGCTGTACTTCTACGACGAGCAGGTAGTGGAGCGTGCGCGGCGGATTCAGGCATCGCCACGTGGGGAGCTGGAGATTACCGACCTCAATCAGATGTATCTCGCGGAAGGCACGTTGAGCGTTGAGCTGATGGGGCGCGGGTACGCCTGGCTGGATACCGGCACGCACGACAGTCTCCTGGAGGCCTCGCACTTTATTGCAACGCTGGAGCGGCGACAGGGGTTGAAGGTGGCGTGCCCTGAAGAGGTCGCGTACCGGAAGGGGTGGATTGATGCGGAGCAGCTGGAACGGCTGGCGGCTCCGCTGGCGAAGAATGGGTATGGCCAGTATCTGCTGCGGGTATTGCGAGAACAGGTGGCGTGATCGGGGTTGCCGTCTGCTCTGTTTGTTTCTAGTAAATGGCTTTGGGAGGTACCGTGGAGGCACAGCGCCTGGCGATTCCGGATGTGGTTCTTTTCGAGCCGCGTGTCTTTGGCGACGAGCGCGGCTTCTTTTTTGAGAGCTTCAACGCCCGTACGTTCGAGGACGCTACCGGCCTGGCTCCGACGTTCGTCCAGGACAACCACTCGCGCTCTCAGCGCGGGGTGTTGCGGGGCTTGCATTACCAGCTACCCCCTTGCCCACAAGGGAAGCTGGTGCGCGTGGTGAATGGAGAGGTGTTTGATGTGGCGGTGGACATCCGCCGTTCTTCGCCCACGTTCGGTCGCTGGGTGGGTGCCCGGTTGTCGGCAGAGAACAAGCGCCAGCTGTGGATACCCGAAGGGTTCGCGCATGGCTTTGTCACGCTGAGCGAGTCGGCTGACTTTCTGTACAAGACCTCCGGTTACTACGCCCGGGAACTGGAACGATGCATTGCCTGGGACGATCCGGAGGTCGGCATCGAATGGCCTGTTGACGGCGAACCGGTACTTTCGATGAAGGATCGCGAAGGTGTGCGCCTTTCTGAGGCGGATGTGTTTTCGTGAGCCTCGGTTGTGTAGCTGTCAAGGGAGCGTGGCCGGGAAAGGCTGTCACGGGGGCGGATTGTGCCGAGGCGGTTAGCGGCTGCCAGAACGCATGAAGCTGGCGATCAAGAATCCGGCTCCGGAAGGCTCGAGACAGACGTTTTGGGGTGACTACTCCTTTGGCGGGTCGCTACAGCGTGCGCTAGAGGAGCTGGGCATTGAAGTGGTGCAGCACTTCTGGCCGGACTGGGATCGGGATGATGGCGAGGACGCCATCTTGGTGCTCCGTGGCAAGCGGTTGTATGTGCCCCCCAGGGATAAGGTCTCGATGCTCTGGGTGATCAGTCATCCGGCGACCGTCTCGTTAGAAGAGTTGAATCGTTATTCCGTTGCCTTTGTTGCGTCGGAGAAGCTGTATTCGACATTCGCCCCGTTGACCTCCACCCCGTTGGAGGTCATGCGTCAATGTACGGATGTGTCTCTGTTTGCACCGCCCGGGTGTACTGTGGAAGAGGACGCGAAGCGCCGAGAAGGCGTGGTCTTCGTGGCAAACAGCCGTGGGGTGCGCAGAGACATGCTGCAGTGGTCGTTGGCGGCTGGCCGGCCGCCAAGACTCATTGGTGGGCACTGGGATCAGTTCGGGCTGGCTGACCTGGTATACCGGGAGCATGTTCGGAACAGCGAGTTGCCGGAGGTCTATCACGCCGCGAAAGCGAGCCTGAACGACCATTGGGCGGATATGCGCCATTTCGGCATCATCAACAACCGGGTGTTCGACTGCATGGCCTGCGGTGTTCCTGTGGTCACTGACAGCTTTGCGGAATTGCGGTCGGTTATTGGGGATGCTGCGCTTTATGCGAACAACGCAGACGAGTTCCAGAGTGCGTTGGAGGAGCTGGACGACTCCTACGCTTCTGTACTCTCGAAAGTCCGCTCATGGTGGGATGAGCACGGGACTGATTACTCGTTTTCGGCCCGTGCTGAGCAGATTCTGCGTGCATTCGATCGCCTGGAGCCCAAGGGCGCGGAACCTGGAGCCGAAAGCGATACGCCAGACTTGGGGGAGGCGCGTGCCTTCTTTGATGAGCTGCTTCGGCAGAGTGATCTGAAGCGATCCGGGCGGAGGAAGAAGGTAGTCCTGGTGAATCCAACGCAGCGGACCTTGCGGGCGGTGACCGCGAATGACGATGTGGCTCATGTGAGCGCGGGGTTTGGCGATGGCCCTTGGCAGGTCGCCCTGGATGGCCAGGCCTCGCAACTGGAAGGGGCCGGTTTCGATTTGGTCTGGATTGAGCAAACGGACACCCTCCTGAATGTTTCCCCAGCTGAGCGATTGGTGGCGGCTCAGGGCCTCGCCCGTTCGATGTCGATCCTGGGCGTACTGGGGGTTTCTCCCGCTGGCGGGAACGAACGTGCCTTCGTGGACGCATTGGGCTGGGCAGGACTCGAGACTCTCTCTGATGGCTCTTATGGCACGATACTGGGGCGCGCGTCGGCCAGCCGAAGTGTTCAGGAGATGGAAGCGCTCTCGCGTAAGCTTAACGAATCCGAACGACGGTACCAGAAACTGAAGAAACGAACGTTGAGGGGGAGGTTGGATAGGTGGCTGTCGCGAAGTTGACTCGACTGCCCGCGCGGTTTCGGTACATTGACACGGCGATCTGAAACCACGAAAACTCGGGTGAAGATACCGATTCGGAGGCCTGAGTAGAGTGGATCCCGAACTATATGTGATCTACTAAGGCAAGCTGATGCATCCTGATACCCTTTTCTACATCGACTCGCATTCAATCGACAGTGCTCGAGAGAGGCTAATCGGGTACTTTCAAACACGGGATCATATCGTTTTCGGTGACGCTGGGCTCCAAGAGTACCGGCGTGATCACCCCGGTAAACTCGACCCTTTAGATGGTGCATTCTTGGCGCTCCTGGATCGTGGGGAATACTTGGAGGCGTCGACTGACGCGACGGGCCAGGAGCTTCTCTACTTGTATCGGGCAGCTGGCTCCTGGGCCGTCTCAAATTCGCTATACCATCTTGCGAAAAAAGTTAGATTGAAGGGGTATGAGCTCACCCCTCGTCCGCCCTCGCTTCTCTCTTTTACGATTAAAGACGGCAATCACTGGGCTGCACAACCGTTTTCTATGAGAACGGTTTTTAATGAGGTTGTTCTTCTTCCCCCGGGGAGTTCGGTTCGCATTGAGCGGAGGACAGGGGCCCTCTCCGTGCTACATAGGTCGATTTATGACGGATTGGAATCTTTTCGCGGCATGAGCTATGAAGACATAGTGGCGCAGTTCCTCGAATCGGCTGTGGCCGAAATACGCGGGCTCGGTGAGGTCGACGGGTTGGATCTGCGATGCCAGCTGTCGGGTGGATATGATTCGCGTGTGACGTACGGTTTGTTTCTTTCTTCTGGTTTGCCAACTGACCGATACGTGGTGGAATCGGCCAAAGGAAAGGCTGCTGATTTCGGGGTGGCCCAGGAATTGGCGTCAAAGCATGGTCATCGTCTAAATACTAGGGGCGTTGGAACAGCGGCAACGATTGATTCCGACGAGGCGTACCAGTTGTGGAAACTAGGCAATATGGGCTCTTATCTTCCGATTTACTCTGTAAAACATCGGAGTACGAGATTTGCGCTAAAAGCAAGAGGGGACTTGTGGACGTCGACAAAATTCTACCAGAAATCGCCCGAACGTATTACCAAAACCATCGTTAAATCGGTTCCAGACAATAGGGGGCGATGCGTTGGCCAGGATTGGTGGGACGGCTTGGCGGATATAGGAGTGGACTACAGGAGTGCGGAGGCGTTGATGCTGCATTATTCGGCATTTCGTTCACGATTTCATTGCGGCCGGCGTTGGTATAAGAATCTTGGGCATCACGTGCTATATTCCCCTTTGGTATCTAGATCCCTCGGAGCAGCGGCGATTGAGAGTAGCCGGAAGGGATGGGGTGATAAGCGGTTGTCGATGGATTTGTTGTTGGCATTGGGAAATGGCTTGGCGTCTGTGCGGTTTGATGCGAGGAGTAAAGCCTTCCGTAATTCTGAGCTTCGTGAGAGTCCGTTTCGCGGAGGTATCGCGATATCGGATTCGAGGAAGGCTGTTTATTGGGGTCGAGAACGGGCAGTCCCTCAAGAAAAGATGGGCTGCGGGTTGAGCGACACAGGGCTCCGGGAGCGGCTCCTGGAGGAGTATCATTTAGTGGAGCGTGAGGTAAAACGGGCGGGTATATTGCCAACACGGGTTTTCAAGAAGGCGGTGGCTGAGCAGAAAGAAGGGGGGTCGTTGTCTCACGGGCTCCGGATGACGACATTGGTTTTGTTCGCAGCGTTTACGCTGGGGGTTGAACGTTACTGATTAATGAGTGGTTTTTCTTGCTAAGAAAATTGTTGTGGCTGTTATGGTGAGTGGGTTCGTGTGGCGGTTTTAGTTGTTTGGTTGTTTTGGGGGGGGGTAAAATCATACAATATTTGGTTGGCCGTGTGTGTGGACTGGGCTTCGACCCGAGTTGTGGTGATGGCTTGTGGGTTGGAATCGGGCGTGTTTGGCAATGATGCTTGATGTGGGGAGTTATCAACGGCGGTTGGAAACAATGAGAGGGTGCTTCACGGGATGAAGGGGCGAAAGGTGTTCTCTAGGGCCGCGATGGCGGTGCGGGCTTCGCGGGCATGGCCATTGGTGCGCCCTGTGTATGCGCTTGTGAGTCCGCTTGTTGATCTTAGGTCTCTTGCTTATGGGCTAAAGACCCGTGGTGGTCCGGAAGTTGCGTCGATGCCGCGTGCTCGTGATCGAGGAGATCCGCCGGTTTGTGTCGAGGCGAGACGAGATGGGCGTGCGGGTGGCGAGAGGGTGGGGGACTTCGTGTTGTACCGTATCGTGGGGAATGATCTGTGGCCCCGACACCGGGTGGGGCAGTCACGCGAAAATGTTGCTTGGATTCTGGAGCACGAACCGGAACTGGCCGGCTGCGAGAAGCGCTGGGTGGTCAATCGCATCGTGGACCCCGGCGAGGAGGAGGCGATCGTGCGGCTTCTGGAAGAGGCCGGGCAGGACTACGTGCATATCCCGTTTCGGTGGGATGAGTACCGGGCGGTGGACTGGGACGTATTCGGCGTGCCGGCGGAGTACGCGCCGGGGACCCGTGGCTTCCAGCAGCTTTCCGAGCTGATGCAGGGGCGGGTGCTGATGCGGCTGTATCGGCACAAGAACAATTACGTAATGAACAACAACGGGGCGCGTAACGCGGCGCTGCGGGACGGTCGTGGCCGTGCGGAGTGGGTATTGCCCTGGGACGGCAACTGTTTTGTGACGCGCGAGGCCTGGAACGAGATCGTTGAGGGCGTGCGCGCGCGGCCCGAACGGCCTTACCACATCGTGCCGATGGCGCGGATTACCGGGAACGAGGATCTGCTGCGAGCAGGTTTCCGACCGGAGGCAAAAGAAGAACCGCAGGTTCTGTTCCATCGGGACGCACGGGAAGAGTTCGACGAGGGGTTCTTCTATGGCCGTCGGCCAAAAGTGGAGCTGCTGTGGCGGCTCGGAGTGAAGGGGCCGTGGGATGACTGGCCGCGGGAGCCGTGGGATCTGGATTTCCCCGAATTTGCGGCCGAGGCAGGTTGCTACAACGAATGCGGCTGGGTGGCGCGTTTGTTTTCTGGCCGTAAGGAACAGGAGGTTTCGAAGGGGGCAGCGGCTTTCCACAATCGTGGGCGGGCAAGGGTGGATGCCATTGAGGCGATGCTGAGGCGGGCGGATGAACTCGCCTTTGACCCTGCGCTGAACCCGCAGGACCTGTGTGTGGTGAAACAGGCGAAGTTAGCCAGCGATGGGGCCGCACCATCCGTCCGGGAGGCTCTTGTCAAGTGTGCGAGCGAGGCGCTCGAGCGGGGCCCGTTCAGCGTGGTTGACAAGACGACCCGGCCACCGAGTGGCGATGTTCATGATTACTGGCATCCAGCGCCCTATTACTGGCCGCATCCGCTGCGCATCCCGGGGCTGCCTTATGTTGCTCGCGATGGCGAGAGGGTCCCGGGAACGCGGCTCTACGAACCGGAAAGTGATCGTTACGACCGCACACGGGTGCAGCGGCTGTTCGACGACGGCCTGGTACTGGCCATGGCGCAGGAGGCGACCGGTGAGGAACGCTACGGCAAGCATGCGGCCAGGCTGGTCCGGCGCTGGTTCCTGGATGAAGAGACGGCGATGAAGCCGCATCTGCAGTACGCGCAGGTGCGGCGTGGACACAACCGTAATCGCGGTACGAGTGCCGGGATCATCGAGTTCAAGGATCTGTATTACTTTCTTGATGGCGTGCGTCTGCTCCTGCGGAACGGCGCGTTAGCCGATACGGACCGTACGGGGCTGGAAAACTGGCTGGGGCAGTACCTTGAGTGGTTACGGTCCAGTCCGCAGGGCATCGGGGAGCGTGCTTCGGAGAACAACCATGGCACCTATTACGACCTGCAGGTGGCTTCCATCGCGGCTTTCCTGGGCGAATGGAGGCTGGTGAGGGAAACCCTGCGGGACAGTCGTTCGAGGATTCTCGCGCAGTTCGCGTCCGATGGCCGCTTGCCGCAGGAACTGGCGCGCACCACTACCGCACATTACGAGTGTTTCACCATCCAGGGGTGGATCCATCTGGCACGGCTGGCCGAGTCGGTCGGCGAGGATCTCTGGTCCTTCGAGGGGCCGGAGGGGCAGGGGCTGCGCCGGGGAATGGAATGGCTTCTCCAGCATATGGGCAAGCCATGGCCGTATCAGCAGATCGACGCGTTCGATGAAGAGCGCTTCTACCCCATTCTGTTCGCTTACCGGGAAAAGTATGGCGAACCGCCTGTTGAACTGGATGCCGCTCCGACGCCGAGCGAGGTCAAGCCCGTGTTCTTTCCGCACGACGGGATCCCGCCATTCTGGCAGTACACGATGAGAGGAGACTCGTAGCGTCGGCTGGCCATCTTTTCCTGGCTTTGTAGCAAAACCGGGACCAAAACCGGGACAGATCTATTTTCCGCTGCATGGGTGCGGCGGTCGGGAGGAGTGACCAGGAGGGGAAGGCATGCCAAGGATGGCGCGAGTGGTGTTGCCGCATATGCCGCACCATGTGGTGCAGCGGGGACATAACCGGCAGGTGGTGTTTGCCGGGCCCGAGGATTACGAGCGGCACCTGAAGGACCTGCGGGAGCCGAGCGCGGCGCTGGAGATTCGGGTGTATGCGTACTGCCTGATGACCAACCATGTTCACCTGTTGCTGGGGCCGGGCGAAGAAGTGGCCGCGATGGGCCGTCTGATGAAGGCGCTGGTGGCGCGTGCCACGCGGTATCGGAATCGGCTGGAGGGCCGCTGCGGTACGTTGTGGGAGGGGCGCTATAAGTCCAGTCCGGTGCAGACGGAGACTTATCTGCTCGCCTGCACGCGCTACATCGAGCTGAACCCGGTGCGGGCGCGCATGGTGCCAGCGGCCGGTGACTATGCCTGGTCCAGCTACCGCTAGCGCATGGGCGAGGAGGACTGCTGGAAGAAGATTCGGCTCCCTCTACGCCGCGAAGTCGCTCGGAACTGGACCGTGAACTCCAAGGGGAGCGCGAAGGCTGGAATGATTGATGCTGGCGTTTCTCGACGGAACTGCGCGCCCATCACGGGCTGCGCACGCCCGATGCCATCCAGGCGGCAAGCCTGCTCACGGTCGATCCGAAAGGGGCCTTCGTGACGGGGGATGGCGACTTCGAGAAGATCCCTGGCCTTCGTGTTGAGCGGATTCCACCCTGATGTAACTGAACGGGAAAATAAATCTGTCCCCAATTTGCCGATGAGGGGTTGCGGCGCGCGGTTGTGCCGTTGGTTGGGTAGGTTTGGGTGTTCTGGCTTTGGCGGGGGCTTCGCGGGCGAGCCCGCTCCCACAGGGGGTGAGACGCCACGGCATACTCGCGCTGGTCGCCGAATACGGCGAGCCCGCTCCCACGGGGGGTGAGATTTGGTGTAGGAGGCCAGCCCTCTGGCCGATGGGGCCTGTCCAACATCCAATCGGCCAGAGGGCTGGCCTCCTACAGGGGGATGGCAGCGGGGGCCTTGGAATGTGGTTGGGTGGGGGATATGCTTGAGGCATATGCAAAGGATGTGGGGTTTGGCGATGAAGCGGCGCACGGCGAGTTTGTTCCGGAATGGACGCAGCCAGGCAGTTCGGCTGCCCAAGGGTTTTGCGTTCGATGCGGATGAGGTGGTGATTGAGAAGCGTGGGGATGCATTGATTCTGCGCGCCAAGCCGAGGTCCTGGGATGATTATTTCCAGGGGGCTGGAGAGACCCTGCCGGATGACTTTCCCGATTCGATCGAGGATCACGTGGCGCAGGATCGCGAGGCATTGTGACCCGTGCGCTACATGCTGGACACGCACATCTGCATCTACATCATGAAGCGCCGACCGCCGGAGGTGCACGCGCGGCTGCGGGGTGTGCCAGTCGGGGAGGTGGGCCTTTCTGCTGTCGTTCTGGCGGAATTGCGGTATGGGGTTCGCCGGTCGAATCAGAGAGAACGTAGCGAGGCCGCACTGGAGCGCTTTCTGGCTTTTGCGAGGGTGTGCGACTGGCCGGAAGAAGCGGCCGAACATTACGGCGACATCCGCGCCGGGCTGGAAGGTTTGGGCACCCCGATTGGAGCAAACGACCTCTTGATCGCAGCGCATGCTCGGGCCATTGGGGCCGTGCTGGTCACGAATAACGGACGTGAATTCGAGCGTGTATCCGGGCTGCAGGTGGAGAATTGGGTGGCGGCGAATTGACCGCGTGTCGGTATCGCGGCGGCGGGGGCTTCGCGGGCGAGCCCGCTCCCACAGGGGGTAGCAGTCGGTGTAGGGGGCAGCCCTCGGGCCGATGGGGGCTGTCCAACATCCAATCGGCCAGGGGGCTGGCCTCCTACAGGGGGCCGAGATCGGAGAATGTAGGGACGCCGAAAAATTCTGCTGATGCCAGGAGTGCCTGATCGAGGGTTAGTAATGGGGCCTCGCTGGCCTCGGCGCACGCCAGATGCAGGGCGTCCAGCGTCCTCAGGCTTGTACGGCGTGTGAGCAGCCAGTGCATGGCTCGGTCAAAGACGCCTGGGTCCAGCGAAACGAGGCGAAAACGCCCCTCGCGAACGTCTTCGTGAAAGGCCGACTCGATCCGGTTGGCCTGGGCCTCGTCCAATTCACCCATGCGGACCCACCGGGCCAGTGCCGAAGCAAACTCGACACGCACCAGCTCACTGATGACGGGCGGCTGGCGCTGTGCAAGATAGAGTTGTTCGATGGTGTCACTGGCGGGTTCGCTGCGGTAAAACGGCAGGACTGCACTGGTGTCTGCGTAGAACATCAGTAGCGTTCGGTATCCCGCAGGGTGCGAACTGTATCGGCGGACGCCTCGCGCATCGCCGGCACGCTCTGCCGCAAGTCTGCACGGGAACGAAACCCCGGGGGCTCCTCCGCGGGCCGTACCACGCGCGCGACGGGCCGACCCCGACGCAGGATGCAGACCTCCTCGCCTCGCTCCACCTCTTTCAGGATGCTGGAGAGCTGTTCGCGCGCGTCGCGGACGTTGACCTCTTTCATGTCGCTCCAAATTTCAATGTGTACACATAAAATGTACACAAAATCCGGTTCAATGCAAGCGACGAGTCGCCAGCTTGCCGCGAAGTGCCTGCGTATGTCGGGTTATGGTGAGGGGGCTTCGCGGCCAAGGCCGCTCCCACAGGGTGTAGCATTCGGTGTAGGAGGCCAGCCCTCTGGCCGATGGGGCCTGTTCAACATCCAATCGGCCAGGGGGCTGGCCTCCTGCTGGTGGACCAGGCGGTGCGGTGGGGTGGGGCGTAAGTGACTGTGTTGATGGAGCGAATGGATTGACGTAACTTAGGGTAAGAATTTTTACCTTAAGGTGTGTCCGAGTGGCGGAATCCGGGGGGTGGGCGTTTTACGGCCGGCAGACGGAGCTGGGCCAGTTGCAGGAGATCCTGTCCAGACGGCGCTGGTTCTTTCTGCAGATTTCGGGGCGGCGCCGGATTGGCAAGACGACCTTGATTCAGCAGGCGCTGCAGGCGGCGGGTGTTTCGAAGACGCTGTACATCCAGATTCCGGATTCGGACCCGGCGGGGGTGGTGGCGGCTTGCAACGGATACCTGGAAACGTTCGGGCTGGAGGAGCGTGTCCATAGCCTGGGCGAGCTGGCCCGTTTGATCGCGACGCTGGCGGAGTCGGGGTATGTGGTGGCGCTGGACGAGTTCCAGTACTTCCATCGCAAGCCGCTGTTCGATTTCTGCTCGTTCCTGCAGGCGGAGGTGGACCGGCTGAGCGCTCGGGCGGGGCAGGTGCCCGGCGGATTGATTGTGCTGGGGTCGCTGCATGCGGAGATGACGGCGCTTCTGGATGACCGGCAGGCGCCGCTGTTCAACCGGGCCACGGATACGCTCGAGCTGGGGCATCTGGATATCGGCTCGGTGCTGGAGATTCTGCGCGCACATGCGGACGAGGACCCCGAACGCCTGCTCTTCCTCTGGAACCTGTTCGAGGGGGTGCCGAAGTTCTACCGGGATGCCTATGAGCAGGGTGTGCTGGATGCGGACCGCGAGACGGTACTGCGCAAGCTGTTCTTCTCCAGCTCGTCGCCGCTTCGCAATGAAGCGGACAACTGGTTCCTGCGTGAACTGCGCGGGCGCTACGACATGGTGCTGCAGTTTCTGGCATCGCATCCCGGCTGCAACAACGCGGCGATCGAGGCCCATCTGGCGGAGGTCTCCGGTCCGGGAGAGGCACGACAGGTGGGCGGGCATCTGAAGATCCTCAGCGAGCGGTACCGGATGATCGAGCGGCGCCTGCCGATCTTTGCGCGACCGAAGGCTCGCAGCGGGCGTTATTACATTCGCGACAATTTCCTGCGCGCGTGGCTGTCGGCGCTGCAGAAGCCGGTTTCGGCCTCGGCCTTTCGGCCGATGGACATGCTCGTGTCGCAGGCCGATGAGCGTTTGCGCGAGGTTGAAGGCTATGCCCTGGAGGATCTGGTGGCGCAGCTTTATGAGGAGCGCAGTCGCCTGGGTCTGGGCGACTTTGCGTTGTCCGAACGGATTCGGGGGTACTGGGATCGCTCGGACGTGGAGATTGATTGGGTGGCGGTGTCGGAGGACCAGAGCGCTATTCGGTTCGGCTCCTGCAAACGCCAGGGCGAGAAGCTGGCCAGGTCCATTCCGACTCTGGTGGCTGCGGCGGGGCGGTTTTTGAGCGCCCATAGGGCTTACCAGGGCTGGAATGTCGAGTACGTTGCGATTGCGCCCCGGATCACCGAAGCGGAAGCCGCGGAGATCCGGCGCCAGGGGGCGTCTCCGCAGAGCCTTGGGGAGCTCTGTGATGGGTTGTGATCCGTCCACAGGTGGGAGTATGTCTCCGGCGGATTTGTCCACAGCGCTGGTTTCTGTGGTGATGCCGCTGCACAACGCGGCAGATCGGGTGGTTGAAGGCGTGCGCTCGGTGCAGGGGCAGTCGCTGGCGGATTGGGAGCTGCTGGTGGTGGATGATGCCTCCACGGATGACTCGGTGGCGCGGGTGGAGGCGCTGGCGGCGGAGGATGCGCGCATTCGGGTGTTGCGGCTGGAGTGCAATGGCGGGCCGGCGGTGGCGCGGAATGCGGGGATTCGCGAGGCGCGCGGGCGGTATATCGCGTTTCTGGACAGCGACGATGGCTGGGCCCCGGATAAGCTGGCGCGGCAGGTGGCGTTGATGGAGCGGGGCGTGGTGTTCAGCTTTACGGCGATGGAGCGGTTCGACGAGCAGGGCCGGCGGTTGTCTGCGGCGGGGGTGCCGGAGCGGGTGTCTTATGCGGAAATGCTGAAGACGAACTACATCGGCTGTTCCACGGCCATGTACGATACGCAGTTCTTCGGCAAGGTGGAGATGCCGCTGATTGATCGGCGCCAGGATTATGGCCTGTGGCTGCGGTTGTTGAAGCGGGTGGAGTTTGCGTGCGGGCTGAATGAGCCGCTGGTGCGGTATACGGTTCGGTCGGGCTCGGTGTCTTCGAACAAGCTGACGACGGCGGGGTACACCTGGCGGGTGTATCGGGAGCTGGAGGGGTTCTCGTGGGTGCGGTCGGCGTACTTGCTGGGGCATCAGACGGGGCGTGCCCTGGTGCGGAACCGGTTTCCGCGTGTTGCGCGGCGGTTGGGGTGGTTGCATTCGGTAGATGGGGGCGTGGATCGAGATTGCCACGGGCCCTTCGGGCCCTCGCAATGACGGGTGCTGAGGGATGACGGGGCGAGTGCTTCGCGGGCGAGCCCGCTCCCACAGGGGTAGCAGTCCATGCAGGAGGCCAGCCTTCTGGCCGATTGGATGTTGGACAGGCCCCATCGGCCAGAGGGCTGGCCTCCTGCGGAGGTCTGGATGCGGCGTGTGCTGGTGAGGGGGCTTCGGGTTTGTGAGGCGGGCCGTGATGGCGCGGCTGGTGGTTAATAGGTGGCACTGCTCAGGATGGGGATCTCCGTGACGCTGTTAAAGTCCCGATCATGGGTGATGAGCGCTGATGAATTGCTGTGGATGGCGGTGGCCAGCTGAATGGCGTCCGGTAGCTTTAGTTCGTACCGGGTGCGGATGCGGGCGGCCGTGAAGGATAAAGGGGCGTCAAGTTCCTGAATGTGCCAGTTGTTGCTGTTTGCCAGGGTCTGGTAGTAGCGGTCTGCAAGGATTTCGTCGTTGTTGCGCAGGGGGCCGGCCAGAAACTCCGCCAGTGTTACGGTTGATACGACCCCATGGAGGGTTCCTGCCTCGATTCGCTCGAAAACCGGGAGGTAAGGCTCAAGGAGAGTGGGGTGATCCTCCATCAGGTAAATGATGGGGGCGGTATCGACGGTGATCCACGAGCCCTCGGGAAGCTCGGCGACGTCCACCATCAGTCCCACTCTTCCCGCAGGTCGGCCACGGTCTTCGCGGGTTCTGTTCCCCAGAGCCCTGCGCCGGATCCGCGCAAAGCGAGGAGGCCGGCCTGACTTGACGGGATTTTGCACTGGTCCGGGGCTGCGAGGATGGCGTAGGGCTTGCCCCGCTTCATGATAATGGCGGGCTCGCCACTGTGTGCCCGGTCCAGCAGGTTCGGCAATTGGCGCCGGGCGGCTTCGGATCCGATCTTTTGCATGTGGGGCCTCCTTGGTCATGTTCCTGTACGTACTGTACAGGGGGGTTGATGGCCACGTAAACTGCCAATCATCCGGCCACGAGTGACTGTACCTCGACCGCCCGATCCATTCGCGGGCGAGCCCGCTCCCACAGTGGGCTGGTGATGGGGACTGAGAGGCAACGGGCCGTGCGTTGGTGATGGGGGCTGAGAGATGAACGGGCGTGTGCTGGTGACGGGGGCGTCGGGGTTTGTGGGCCGGGCCGTGATGGCGCGGCTGGCCGGGGAGGGCTCGGGGCGGGCGCCGGTGGCCGGGGTTCGGCGTGCGGCCGGGGTGTTCCGGGAGGAATGCGCGCTGGGGCCGCTCGAAGAGTTCGGGGCCGGGGTCGCGCTGCCCGAGGGACTGGATGCGGTGGTGCACCTGGCGGGGCGGGCGCATGTGCTGGATGAGCCGGAGGCGGATCCGCTCGGGGTGTTCCGGCAGGTGAACGTGGAAGGAACGTTGAACCTGGCGCGCCAGGCGGCGGAGGCCGGGGTGCGGCGGTTCGTGTTCGTGAGTTCGGTGGGGGTGAACGGGAACGTGACCTCCGCGCGAGCTTTCACGGAACGGGACGTCCCGGCGCCGCAGGAGCCGTATGCGGTGTCCAAGCATGAGGCCGAGCAGGGGTTGCGGGCGCTGGCGGCGGATACGGGGATGGAGCTGGTGATCGTTCGGCCGCCGCTGGTGTACGGGCCGGGGGCGCCGGGCAACTTCGGCCGTTTGCTCCGCTGGGTGCAGCGGGGGGTGCCATTGCCGCTGGGCGCGGTTTCGCGGAACCGGCGCTCGCTGGTGGCGCTGGATAACCTGGTGGACCTGCTGGTGACCTGTCTGGATCATCCCGCGGCGGCGGGGGAGACGTTCCTGGTGGCGGACGGCGAGGATGTGTCCACGGCGGGGCTGTTGCGCCGGGTGGGGGATGCTCTGGACCGGCCGGCGCGTCTGTTGCCCGTGCCGGTGTGGGTGTTGCGGGCGGGGGCGGTGGCTCTGGGCCGGCGGGAGATGGCGCGGCGGCTGCTGGATTCGCTGCAGGTGGATATTTCGCATACGCGGGAGACGCTGGGGTGGGAGCCGCCGGTGTCGCTGGATGAGGGGTTGCGGCGGGCGGTTGTGCCGTAGGAGGCCAGCCCCCTGGCCGATTGGGCCTCTCCAACATCGAATCGGCCAGGGGGCTGGCCTCCTACCGGGGGAGGGGATTTGTTGGCGTTTTTGGGATTGCTGGTGGCGATGGTGATGGTGGCGGGCCTGACGGGGCTGCTGCGTCGCTATGCGCTGGCGCGGGCGATGATGGATGTGCCGAACGCGCGCAGCTCGCACGAGGTGCCGACGCCGCGGGGCGGCGGGCTGGCGATTGCGCTGGTGGTTGTGGCGGGGCTGGCGATGCTGGGCGCGGTCGGTGCGGTGGCGCCCGGGGTCATGCTGGCGCTGGGGGGTGCCGGGCTGCTGGTGGCGCTTGTGGGCTGGTGGGACGACCGGGGCGAGGTACCGCCGCTGTGGCGTTTGCTGGCACATTTTGTGGCGGCCGGCTGGGGGCTGGCGTGGCTGGGCGGGTTGCCGCCGTTGCCGGTGTTCGGGGTGGTGCTGGATCTCGGCTGGTTCGGCCATGCGCTGGCGCTGGTGTATCTGGTGTGGCTGCTGAACCTGTACAACTTCATGGATGGCATCGATGGCATTGCCGGGATCGAGGCGATCACCGCGGGGCTGGGCGTGGCGGTGCTGATGGCCTGGCTGCTGCCGGGCACCGACTGGCTGCTGCCGGCGCTGCTGGTGGCGGCCACGCTGGGTTTTCTGCCGTGGAACTTCCCGCGGGCGCGGATCTTCATGGGCGATGGCGGTGCCGGGTTCCTGGGGATTACGCTCGGGCTGCTGTCGATCCAGGCGGCGTGGGTGGCGCCGGAGTTCTTCTGGGTGTGGCTGGTGATGCTGGCGCTGTTCGTGGTGGATGCAACGTACACCCTGGTGCGCCGGGGAATGCGCGGGGAACGGGTGCATGTGGCGCACCGGGCCCATGCGTATCAGCACGCGGCCCGGTTGGCCGGTTCGCACGTGCCGGTGTCGCTGGGCGTGGGGCTCATCAACCTGCTCTGGTTGCTGCCGGTGGCGGCACTGGTGGCGCAGGGGCATCTGGATGGTGCACTGGGGGCGCTGATTGGCAGCGTGCCGCTGCTTGCGGGTGCGGTGTGGTTCCGCGCCGGGCAGCCGGAGCAGCCGGAGTAGCCCCGGCCCGGGACCCGAGACGCGCGGGGGCGGAATCGGTACCATTCGCGGATTCGATGAACCCATTAATGGCCAACGGGAAACAACGCTGTCATGGATCTGATTGCCCCCTACGGCGGGACGCTTTGCGACCGCTACGTTGATGAATCCACCGCGCGCGAGCTCAAGGAGCAGGCGCAGGAGATGCCGAGCTGGGATCTGACCGAGCGTCAGATCTGCGATGTGGAGCTGCTGCTGAACGGCGGGTTCTCGCCGCTGACGGGCTTCATGCGGCAGGCCGACTACGACGGCGTGCTGGACAACATGCGCCTGGCGGACGGCCAGCTCTGGCCGATGCCCGTCACCCTGGACGTGAGCGAGGCGTTCGCCGAGCAGGCCGCGCCGGGCACGCGCATCGCGCTGCGCGATGCCGAGGGCGTGCTGATTGCCGTGATGGACGTGGAGGACCGCTGGACGCCGGACAAGGCGCGCGAGGCGCAGCAGGTGTTCTCCACCACCGACGTCGCGCATCCGGCGGTCAACTACCTGATGAACCGTGCCGGGGCAGTGTACCTGGGCGGCACGCTGCACGGGGTCGAGTCCCCGGTGCATTACGACTTCCGCAACTACCGCTACAGCCCGGCGGAGCTGCGCGAGTACTTCCGCAAGCTGGGCTGGAACCGCATCGTCGCGTTCCAGACGCGCAACCCCATGCATCGCGCCCACGTGGAGCTGACCCGGCTGGCCGCCCGCCAGACCGAGGCCAACCTGCTGATCCACCCGGTGGTGGGCATGACCCGGCCCGGCGACGTCGACCACTACGTGCGCGTGCGCTGCTACGAGCACGTGCTGCGTCAGGCGCCGGAGCAGACCACCCAGCTCAGCCTGCTGCCGCTGGCGATGCGCATGGGCGGCCCGCGCGAGGCGCTGTGGCACGCCATCATCCGCCGCAACTACGGCTGCACGCACTTCATCGTCGGCCGCGACCACGCCGGCCCCGGCCCGGGCTCCGACGGCGAGGACTTCTACGGCCCGTACGATGCCCAGGAACTGATCCAGCAGCATGCCGACGAGATCGGCATCGAGATGGTGCCGTTCCAGGCCATGAGTTTCGTGGAGGACCGTGCCGAGTACGTGCCGGCCGACGAGGTGCGCGAGGACGAGGAGGTGCTCAACCTCTCCGGCACCGAGTTCCGCCGCCGCCTGCGCGAGGGGCTGGATATCCCCGAGTGGTTCTCCTATCCGGAGGTGGTGGCCGAGCTGCGCCGCAGTTTCCCGCCGCGCCATCAGCAGGGCTTTACCGTGTTCTTCACCGGGCTGTCGGGTTCGGGCAAGTCGACCATCGCCAACGCCCTGCGGGTCAAGCTGATGGAGCTGGGCGGGCGTGCGGTGACGCTGCTGGACGGCGACATCGTGCGCAAGGAGCTTTCCAGCGAGCTGGGCTTCTCGCGCGAGCACCGCGACATCAACGTGCAGCGCATCGGCTTTGTGGCCAGCGAGATCACCAAGAACGGTGGCGTGGCCATCTGCGCGCCCATCGCCCCCTACACCGACATGCGCCGCCGCGTGCGCGAGCGCATCGAGGACGCGGGCGGGTTCCTGGAGATCCACGTGGCCACCCCGCTGGAGACCTGCGAGCAGCGCGACCGCAAGGGCCTGTACGCCAGGGCGCGCGCCGGCCTGATCAAGGAATTCACCGGCATCGACGACCCGTACGAAGAGCCGGAGCACCCGGAGCTGCGGATCGACACCCGCGAGATGACCCCGGACGAGGCGGCCCACCGGATCCTCCTCAAGCTGGAAGGCATGGGGTTCATCCGCAACCCGTAACCCGTAGGAGGCCAGCCCCCTGGCCGATCGGGGCCTGGCCAACCCACCGGGGGTGAATCGGCCGGAGGGCCGGCCTCCTACGGGCCGGGGCCGCCGGG
>NZ_AUAG01000034.1:0-30662 GCF_000428605.1 Thioalkalivibrio sp. ALE19 | reverse complement strand
GCGGCAAGGACCGGCGAGCCGCTCTCGCCGTGATCGTGGACTGCTGTACCCGGGAGGTCCTGGGCTGGCGGCTGTCCAGCCGAGGGAGCAGCCCGACGGCCGAGGCGGCCCTTGAAGAAGCGCTGATCCAGCGCCTGGGTGTGCTCCAGCGGGTGGCACAACCGCTGGCACTCCGGTCCGACAATGGACTGGTGTTCAGCTCACGGCGGTTCACCGCGACGGTGAAGGCCTATGGTCTGAACCAGGAGTTCACCACACCGTACACGCCGGAGCAGAACGGTCTGATCGAGCGGTTCTTCCGCTCACTGAAAAAGGAATGCATCTGGCAGCACCGCTTCGAGTCGCTGGGCCACGCACGGGCGGTGATCGGCGACTGGATCCGGTACTACAACGAACAACGGCCGCATCAGGCACTGGGCTATGCGGCGCCACGGGCCCACCCCGCGTTAAGCGCGTAGGGTGAGCAAAAACCCGGGGGTCATTACAAAATGCTAAACAGACGCACCGGAACCTTCGCCACGGGCTCACTAGACGCAAAACCTCAAACCAGGATTATCAATCC
This sequence comes from Thioalkalivibrio sp. ALE19, assembly GCF_000428605.1. Lineage (NCBI taxonomy): Bacteria > Pseudomonadati > Pseudomonadota > Gammaproteobacteria > Chromatiales > Ectothiorhodospiraceae > Thioalkalivibrio > Thioalkalivibrio sp. ALE19. Next base: position 30,100 of record NZ_AUAG01000034.1, on the reverse strand, counting down.
ATTGGCACACCGACAACCGACTCAACCTCCTTAACGACGCAGGTTTCACCCATGCTTAACATGTAGTAATCGCTCGCTTCATCAGTGTAGTATACCCACTCTGAATTTAGGGTTCCCTCCCTCTCGACCTCCCAATTATTTGCCAAACTCGTACAAGAGTTGCCTGCGACAAGAACTCGCGTACGAAGGACATCGCAATCACCGGCTGTCGTTGGCGCAATGGCGCCAGTCTCGATATCCGAGCTTCCGTCATCCCAAGTGTTTTCGACCGCAATAACCAGCATATCGTCATCAGTATCTACCCCCCTTGTCATACGATAGCCATGGTTTTTGGTGCTTACCAATACATTGGCTAGTGACTCCGCTGCACTACGACACTGATTGAACTCAATTGTGTGAAGGCCATCCAGTACAAGATTATCCGCTTTAGATGGACCCCAGACAGCCGGCACGGCAATCAGACAGGCAATGAGTGATTTTTTTATATTATTCTTCATTTTTTAGCCCTCCCCTTTACATTTGAAAGCAAAATCTAAACAGCAAGATTAACAATCTACTCGATCATACCTTTCATGATACGCAACTGACCATAAACAATCTAAAATAAGGACTCCGAGCCCCCCTCACACAGACCGCAACTGCTAGTCGATGCGGCCATCATGCATGGCTACGGGCAGAATGCCTAACCTGTAGTTCCGTTGCAATGCACGCGGCACACGAACCATTCCTTGACCACTTGAACTCAGCGACTTATGACCGCGATAAGTCAAGCGTGATTATGGTTATTCAACCGGATGACAAACATACCCCTAAGCAGTCCGTGGTGCAACTTATCACCAGACTGTGCAATCGGCGAGCTATCGGGAACATAGATATTGAGCCTTTTGCAAAAGAGCCCAAGCCGTTTGGCGGTTAGTCTTTATCCGTTAGCGGTAGGAGCGAGATCTGCCAATCCTCCGGCGCGTCGTCTGGCAGCGCCTGATCGAGATAGGCGATCAGGTCTTCCTGGCGAGGCTGCCCGAACACCATCCGATAGAGGGCAAGCTGGCGTTTCATCTGCTGAAGTCTCCCGACATCGCGGCTTAGCGGGAGCAGCAACACGCGCCGGAGGATTCGGGCATCTCCCGCCTCGTAGATCCACCAGGGCGCCAGGTCGGACTGTTGGCCGAAGTCGGTGGTTTCGGCGCACGCGAACAGCCGCTCCCACGGATCCCCCTCGCCCTGCCAGCCGGACAGCCCGTCCAGTCCAATATCCTGAGCGACGTTTCGGCGAACCGCGTGCCCCTTGTAGCGGTGCACGCGTCCCTCGCGTTGCTCCATGTCGACCGGGTTCGACGGCAGGTTCCAGTGCACCACGGAATGGCACCAGGTGTGGAAGTCCAGACCTTCCTGGCCGGCCGACGTACTGGACAGCACAAACGGCCGGAAGGGTGAATTGAACGCCGCGCGCACAGCATCGGCGCGCGCGATGGGGCCACTGCTGTCATCGCGCATATCCCCGAAGCGCAGCGCGAAACGACAACGGATGGAGAAGTCATCCACCGCGACCTGTCGCCCCCTCACCTGGACCTCATCCACCTTGAGCTGCGCCGAACGCATCGACAGCGATTCCGCGATCGCCCGCGCCACGCCGTCGATGCGCTCGGCGGGGGCCGCGTCCACCAGGCCAAGCTGTTCCGGCAACACATGCACATGCTCGTCCAGCACCGCCTGCAGGTTGCCTTCGACCGCATAGTCCAGCGCCTGGCGCCAGTACGGCAGATTGTCCCGATTCTGGATCAGAACCACGCTCTCGGGGAGGTTGAACAGGGTACGGAAGGCATTCGCGACCTGCGCGGCGCCTGAAAGCAACGCCGGGTCGTTCCAGTCCACATCCGGTGCTACCCGCCGTAGAGCACGCATCCCGCAGGCCCCCGGTCCGCCCAATGCGAACCGGGCCACCACGTCGGCCAGATCCGGCGGTCGCCGCCCCAGGTCGACGCCGCCCTGCATCGCCTCGATCATGTGATCGACGTGGGCATGGAACTGGTCGCCGCTTTCTCGTTCGGGAATGGCCTCGGACCAGCCGCTCGCCGACCGCATCCACTCCACCAGGTGATCGTCGTGTTCCAGCATGGCGATAGTGGCCCAGTACCAACGCTCATCCACTCTTCCATGAGCTTCGCCCTCGGGAAGCTCAGCGAGCAGTTCGCGACATCGCCTGGCAGCGGCTGCAAGAAGCGTGTCCAGACTCGGCAGATCGCCATTCGAGAGATCCATGGACAAGCGAAGCGGATCCAGCCCGCGCGCCAGACGAGGGGCCGGCATGATCCGCGCCAGTGCCGGCATCCCGGTCAGTCGACCGTCCGCATCCGTATGGAACCGCAGGAGGGGCCGAACGCGCTCATAGGTATTGCTGTAGGTGACGTCTTCGCCGTCCTGACCAAACGCCCGGGCCTGGGCCTCGTACGAGCAAAGGGTTGCGATCGCATCCGGCACCGCGTTCCAGGCCGAAAACACGAGTTGTTTGGTGACCTGCCCGGCGCGTGCCCAGGGCCCCGCGAGCTGCGTGTACGGCAATGAAGGCGGAAGCCACAAGAGCTCCCAGAGACCGGAATCCACGGTTTCGTTGACGAACGCGCGCATCCGCGCGTGAGGGATTTCCAGCGACTGATAGTTCTCCACACGCTGGCGGTCGATCGTGCTTAGCCCATTCCCATCCCTGATTGCGCGCTTCAGCTCAGCCGGCGGCGCCTCGCCGATCGCGTCCAGCTCCCGGCGCAACTGGTAGTCGCGCATATAACTGAGCATGTACGGAATCGACTTCCAGTACTCGATCACATCGGGCAGACCGGCCGCACGCGCCGTCGCGTCGATGTTCCGCGCGTACTCGAGATCCGAAGGCGACAAAGTGACCACCCGCTCATCCCCGTCCAGCATGGCATCCCGCCGCCGCGTCAGGCCCACCCTCTCGGTCCGGCACATCACCTTCATCAAATGGGATTCCAGGCGTTCGCGCGCCTCATGGAGCCCCTCGTGATGTCCCTCCGCGAGTTGTCGGCAGCCGCGTCGATACGCCTCGAGATGGTCTCCCAGGCGATCGCTTTCATCCGGGTCGCCGTACAGGAACCCCACCGTGTTCCGAAACTCCTCGTGGTGATCCTCGTCCGACTCGCCGTGCATGCTCAGCATCCGGTACGGAGTCGCCGACAACAGGAGCAGTCGCACCCCGTCCAGCGAGAAAAGGTCGTTGGCCAGTGCCGCCTCTTCCGTCTCCCCGTTCAACAGGTCGGAAAAGCGCTGAAACTCGTCCAGGATCACCAACGAGGGACGCAGGGCCGCGAGGCAGACCCGGGCAAGCTGGCGGCGTAGCTCACCCACCACGGCATTGCGCTCGGTGTTCGCCTCCGGGCCGCGCTCGGCTTCAGGGGCTTCGTAGACCTCGCAGATACGCTCAAGCCGTTCGCGCAGATGAACCTGCTGGCGCAGGTGCACGACGAACGCCTCCGCCAGGTCCGGATCGATCGCCTCCGGGCGTTTCTCCAGCCACTGGGGCCAGGTTTCGCCGACGCTGCACTGGAGAGCCTTGCTCAGCCCCACCGAACTCAGCCCCTCCAGCCCGTCGAGCAGATGGAACAGCAACACCCGCTCCTGCACCTTGCCCGTGCTGGAGCGCAGATTGAACGTCGTCCCGGGTGTCAGGCTGATGAAATTGACCGGGTTGCGGTTGAGATGATGCACCGTCTGCGGCAGCAGCGTCAGTCGACTGGCAAGGGCAAACCCGCCCTCTTCCATCACGTTCATCCGACGCACGTTCTGCTCGGCAATCGCCGCATTCGAGCACACGTAGATGATGTCGATGCGCTCCCCTCGTCCGCTTAACGCCTCCAGGGTGCGTGCGATGACGCCGCGAGCGACCAGGGTCTTGCCGAGCCCCACCTCGTCGGCCACCAGGAAACGCCCGCTGCCCGCCGGGTCGAACAGCCGCTGGAAGGCGTAATCCACGGTGCGTCGCTGAAACGGCTTGAGCCCGTCCAGCACCGGCCCGGCATCGAAGCTTTCGATCTTATCCATCGCGGCGCTCCATCGCTTCCTGGTACGTACGCCAAAGCGCCTCGAACTCCGGCGGCACCAACTCGGAGCCACCGACACGTCTTTGCAAGCGCTCGATCATCTCCGCAATATCCTGCAGGCGTTCCGGTTCGCGGCTGTAACAGCGGGTCATCTCCTCCAGCAGCGGCAGCTCATCCAGCGCGGCCTTGTGCCAGTGTCCATGGCCGCTTCCCGCGATCGGCATGAAGGCCGCCGCGGAGGCATCATCGCCGGCCAACAGCAGCATCAGATAGCGCAGGAACCCGTCGCGGTTCTCCACCACGGCACGCAGAATCGCCGCCTCGCGGTCCTCCGCGGGCAAACCCTCGATCGGCAGGTTCAGTGCAAAACGCAGCGGCTCCGCGGCCGGATCCGTCAGCTCGAAGGCAATCACACCGGTCAGGTACGCGGGTCCACCATGGGCCAGCTCCGTCCGATGTTCTTCCGGACCCGCCTCAAGCGTCACCGCCTCATTCGGCCGCCGGCTCACCGGCCACGCGCGGCAGGCCACCGATTCCGGCACCTCGACGCCCCCGGCCAGCCACAAACGCCACATACCCTCGGCACTGCCGGGCTCGCACACGACCTTCAACCCGCCACGGGCCAGCGCCGTCCGGGCCTGCTCCAGCCGCTCGCGCGCCCGGACCTTTTCCACGTCCTCGTCGGGCACATCCTCCCCGGGCGCCCAGTGCTGGAGCACACTCCCGAGCCCCTTTTCGCCCAGCAGGTCGTCGATACCGCCCAGCTTGCGTCGCGGCCCGGTCAAAGTCGCCATCACCTCGAGGTTGTGCTGCGCCAGCAATGCGGCATCCGTCACGTTCGCCGAGCCCAGGGTGATCGACGTGCGCGTCCCCTGCTCACGGATCCACGCCTTGGCGTGCAGGCCGTGAGTGTCGTGGTCGATCTCACCCTCGTTGTCTTCTGTCTCCGCCGCTTCATGCAGCACATAACAAGCATCGAACGCACCGCAGACTTCCGGCGATACCTGCTCCAGCTCCTCCGGCCGCGAAATCAACGCCACCGGTTTGGAACTGGCGTCGGCAAGCCGACGCAGCGCCGCATCCTTCAGAAACGGCGAGATCACCGCCAGGCGGTCGCCCGGCTCGGGTTCCCAGCGCGTCCCCGGCAGTCCCGGAACCGCAAACTCCAGAGTCTCGGCGCCATCGGGCAACGCGAAGTCGCAAGTCATCAGATCGCGGACCAGATCCCGGGCCTGCGCGTGCCGATCCGCATCCAATTCTCGCGTCGCCAGCCCCGGCAGACTCTCCACCAACCGCGCCAGGGGCCGGTTCGACTCAATGCTTTCCTCGCCCAGCACGCCATCAAGCTGCAGCGAGAGGTCCCAGGAGCGATCATCGGTGACATTGCGCGACAGGATCGCCACCCGCAGCAGCGGCGGTTCCTGTACCCCCGGGTCCGGCTGGAAGCGCAGCACCCAGACCTTGGGATGAAACACCCCGTCGCCGGGCGGCTCCACCTCCACCATGCACGGCTCCAGCAGCCCGAAAAGATGGTTGCCATCCTTCGGCGCGCGCATCTGGCCGCGCTGGAGATAGAGCGTCACCCGATCCATCGTGCGCCGGACCGATTCGTACACCGCGATTCCGTCATCGCTCCGCCCGGCTCCGAGCAGCGACAGATGGACCGGGATGGTCAGCAGCGTGGGAATGTCGAGCGAGAAAGTGGTGCCCAGCGCCTGGTCCAGCGAGTAACCGGGCGGTGGCGTAAGCAGGCTGGTGTACAGGTTGCGCCCGTTGGGGTCCAGCATTACCCCTCCTCGCCGTGCAACGCCGTGTACAAATCCCGGTGGAAACGCGTCACCGTCGGCCACCGATAGTTGTAGCGATGGGCACCCGACTGCCCGCTCCACTGCGTCAGCGCCTGCGGGTTGGTAAAGCGCGAGCGCGCCTTCTTCAGCAGTGTTTCGCGCCGCCGTACCAGACCACGCGCCGCCTCATCGGCCCGCAACCGCGCCCCGTCGCTGCCGCAAGCCACGACGCGTTCACGCCAGTCCCGCAAAAATCGCCTCGCGCCCTCGGGCACCCGCAGCGCCCCCGCCTCGGTCAGCGCGAAGAGTTCGTCGAGGTTCCATTCCGCTAATGGCAATGCCTGGGCCGACTCGGTCCAGTCGTTCAGCCACTGCTGGTAATACTCCACCCACTCCTCACGTTCGCGACGTTCCGACAATGCCAGGTTGTAGAGCAGGAACGCCCCCTGGGCGAGCACCGCAAGCTTTTCCGCCTGATCCAGCAGTGCCTGCTGATGCTCACTGAAACTCGCCCGATCGGGATGCTCCCAAGGGTAAGTCACGTCCGCCGGGGAGCAACCTTCGAACAGGTGAGCCAGCAGACTGGTCGGATGGCTCTCGCGCACCCGGTCCAGCAGAAACTCCGCTTCCCCAACCTCGAGCGCCAGGGACACCCCGCCCGGGAAGCCGTCGGGTGCCTTCGGCAAGCCCGGGTGCCAGGTACGGTACTCCGAATCCCCCGAACCGCCGCCACCCTGACCCTCCAGGTGACCATACTCTCGGCGCTGCTCCACCAGGCCAGCCACACTTCGGTGGTAACGCTCCTGCGACAGCGGCACCTCCCGGATGCCCCACGAAGACAGCCCCGCCCAATACACCGAACTGGGTAATCGCTGCAGCGTACGGCCGGATCCGATGCCGAACACTCCCGCCCGGTCGTCCGAATCGCGCAGCACATCCACAATGCGAAACTCCAGATCGGCCGCCCGCGCCGGCACCTTCTCCGCCGCAAGCGCCCCCTGCGCCAACTCCGCCTCTACCTGCTGATACACCCACGCCACCAGCAGCATGTAGCGCAATCGCGTCTGGATCGTACTCGTGCCCGGAAACAGCAGATCCGCCAGGTTGTCGCGAATCGCACCGAGACCCAGCTCGTCGCGCGTATCGCGCTCCCCGAACATCGCCAGGACGCGCATACTGCGCTCGCGCGCATCCGCATCGTGGTCAAGCCAAGCGAGTTTCGACTGGAGCATTCGTTTAACCTTCCTCTGCGCCTGCTAGCCCGCATGCCGGCCAGAACCAAAGCGCTAGACCGCCACTTCCAGGCCAAAACCGCCGCTTCAAACTCCATTGAGCCAGCAAGCCCCGCAACCTGTTTCTCTTCAGCCCCCAAGAGCAGCAGCAAGTGCAACACCACATCGCACCAGACTTGGTCGTGCTAACCGTGGGACGCAAGGAACGGACTGGGTGATCCTGTGTAGGTAACGTGCAGGCCACGGATGGCACGCGTGGCGGCCACATGCAGCAGCGCCCGTTCACTCGTCTCGGTCGAACGCCGTTCGGTGGGGTCCTCGCTGGCCTCCAGCGCCCGGCGCAGGGGGACCACGCCGTCGTTCACCTCCACGATGAACAGGTAGCGGAACTCCAGCCCCTTCACGCGGTGCATGGTTGCCAGGCGCACACCGGGCTGGTCGGAACGGTCGGCCTGTTTACGCGAGACGGGCCGGACCGCCAGTCCCTCGTTCTCCAGACGCGTGCGGAAGTCGTCGACGATGTTGTTGGTGCGGGCCACGACGCAGATGTCGGCCCCCGCGACGCCCTGGTCTTCCTGGAGCTCGCGGATGCGACCGGCAACCCAGACGGCTTCCTCGTCCCGACTGCCGAACCCCTGCACGACCGGGGCGTCGCCGTGCATCAACGAGCGGTAGCCGACACTGGCGTCGTCACCGCCATCCAGGTCGTCGATGGCCACGCCTTCCAGGACGGACATGGCAAAGCGCCGGGTCTCCTCGGTGGTGCGGTAGTTGATCCGCAGCTTGCGGCTGCGCCCGCGCACCTCGATCCCGCAGTGGCTCAGGGCGTAGCGGCGTCGGTAGATCCGCTGGTGGCCATCGCCGACGATGAACATGTCGTTCCCGCGCTGCGGAACCAGCATGCGCAACAGCCGCATGACCTGCGGACCCATGTCCTGCGCCTCGTCGACCACCACGGCGTCGTACGGCAGATAACCGCCCTCCCCGCGCTCGATCAGATCGGCCGCATCCTGGGTGGCATCCTCGTTGGTCCGCAGTCCGCGCTGGTGCAGCTGGATGCGCAGTTCCTCGAATACCGGCCAGATCGCGGCGCGCTGCGCGCGCGTGAGCGCCACCCCGCGCCCCGTTCGCTTCGCGCGGAAATACCCCGTCCGGTCGGTCACGCGCTGCGGCAGAACCACCCGCTCCCACTCTTCGTGGAAGAACGAATCCGGCAGGTCGATCTCTGCCGGGCGCTGGTCCAGGGCCAGCTCCCAGCATTTGCGGTACTCGTCATCCTGGTCGTAGACGATCCGGCTCGGGTAATCGTTGCGCTTGAGGAAGCGGCTCACCCACTGGTCGATGTGGGTAACCTCGATGCGGTCCATCTGCTCCTTCGAGCAGATCTTTTGCAGGTTGGCCTGGATGTCGGTCGCCAGGTTAGCAGTGAACGTGGTGAACAGCACCTTGCGCTTCGGGTCACTCAGGGCATTCTCGACCAGCCAGCGGGCCCGGTGCATGGCCACGACGGTCTTGCCCGTGCCCGCGCCGCCGAGCACGCGCACGGGGCCATTGGTGTTCCACTGCACCAGGCGGCGCTGGGAGGGATGGAGGAACACCCGCCAGCGCTCCAGCGGGGCCTCCAGCATTGCCTGCAGTTCGGCGTCGTCGCTGACCACCATGAACCGGCGTTGCGAGTGCTCCTTCTGCAGGGCCGCCGCAAAATCCTCGGTGTCGAACCCCGTGTCCGTCTCCGCCTGCGACGCCGCGTACTCCTGCTCCACCTGCTGCAGGGATTCACCGGCGGCCAGCATGTACAGGGCCTCGAAGGATTCACGCGGCAACGTGCTCTCGAGCGCCTCCAGTTCCTCCGCGGAAGAAAGCGCCCGAACCTGACCCAGCATCGACTCCGGCACACCCAGACGGAGAAATTCGCGATCGCGCAGATCGAACAGAGCCCCGGCCTCCACGGTCGCTTCATCGGCGGCCTGAGGCTCCGGCGTTGCACTGGCTTCGTTCGCTTCGGCGGGTGCGTCGGGGGCGGTTTCGGTCGAACTCTGCAACAGCTGCAGCGTGCCGGTGTTCGGATGCACCTTGCAGCGGTGTCGCCGAGCCCAGTCATAGGCGTCGTCGTGCTTGTCCACCCACAGCAGGACGTAGACATTACCGGTCTCCGGCTTGAGCACGATCGCCCGAAAATCCTGGTCGATCCGCACCGAACGGAAGTTCGGGTCGGCCACCTGATTGAGCTTTTCGTAGTTGATCCCGGAACTGAACGGATCGCGCCGGAACTTGGTGACGAACTCCTGCACCTTCTTCTGCTTGCCGCGCGGGATCGCCGCAAAGGCCGAGAAGAAGTCGTCGGAGATGGCCACCATGGGCTGAAGATCGGACATCATGCCTCCTGCATTACTTGGTTGGCCACGGCCTGAATGGTTTCCTCATCGAGGCCGACCCACACGCTCCAGCCTCGCGCCTGCAGAGCCTCCTGCGTCGGTGGATCCGGGTCGACCAGCAGGCCCGTGCGGGCGTCCGGCCAGGCGAGTTCCAGTTCCGCGACGATCGCGCCGGCCTCGTCCGGCAACTCGTATCCACTGTCGGGGCACGACACGCCCGCCTTCTGCAGATCCGCCACGGCATCGCCGAACAGGGACAGTGTCCGCAGCTCGGTCCAGCAGGCGTCTTCACCCGCGGATGCCGGTTCGGCAGCAGCCGCCTCCGCGGTATCCACCGCCTCTTCGGTCGGCGCCGGGGCATAACGCTCTCCTTCGACGCCGAGCGCGGAGGACAGCGAGAACCGCGGCGCGAACTGCAGCAGGTTGGACAGGTTCCAGAACGCCTGCCACGCCGTCTCGAACGGCTTGTCCGTCGTCGGGTTAGGGTCGTCGATGAACAGGGCGACCGCCAGTGTCTCCCGCAGCGCTTGAGCGTCCTTCTGGAAGGTCGCCACGGGCAACCCCGCCACCATGCCGGCCACGCCCTCGTGCCCGGAGAGGACCGACAGGGCCCCGCCCATCGCGAAGACGTCGCCGCCGGGCGGTCCGGCCACACGCTCCGCGCTCCAGCTCGGCACCCGGGCCTCGAGCGCTTCGGCCACCGCCTGGCGCAGGCCGGCATCGCGCGCGGTGCGCTGATCCAGCATGCAGAAGGCGCGCGAGAAGGCCGCCTCGCGCAGCCATTCAAGGGCCTCGTCGCCCCCCTGGAGATACTGAATCAGCCACCGAAAGCCCCCCTGCTCCAGCCCGCCACGAAACTCGCCATGGGGGCGACCGCCGTTGTTCGCCGTCAGCGCGTTGTAGCGCTTCACCATATCCGGCAACTGGGCGGATTCCAGCAGCTCCACCCCGGCCCGGGTCGGCTCCTTGCCGCTTTGCGGCAGGTCATTCCAGCCCAGGCTCCAGACATGGAAACGGCCGCTGTCGAGGATCGCCTGGCGCTTGGCCGTATCGTCCGCCAGGTTATCGAAGTGTACGGAAAAGCCGTCGACGAAGACCGCCACCGGTTTCTGTCCGTCGCCCGCACGCACCGGCCAGAGCACGAAATCCGGTTTGCAGGGGACCCGCACCCCGTCGGCCGCCCCCAGGTTGCGCTGCAGTTCCAGTTTCCAGGCGCGCGTGGAGGCGGCGGTTTCCGGATCCTGCCCCGGCGGCTGCAGCGTCAGGAAATAGCCGGGCTTGCCGTTCACCAGTTCCTGGCTGGCGCGCACGCCCGCGTGTGCATTGCACAGGGCGTCCAGAAACCGTTGCTCCAGCTCGCTCTCGACCAGGCTGTTCAGGTGGACCTCCTCCACCCCGTCGATCGGCTCCAGCGTGTCGGCGTGTTCCAGCATGCGGCCGAGCAGGTCCTCGGCGGCGGCCCGCGAGATCTTCGGCATGCGGTAGCGGTCGCGCCAGGCCAGCACGCAGGCGTAACAACCGTCGCGATCCTCCTCTTCGCGACACTTGCAGGTACGCACCACCTCCCACGCCCGGCGCAGCACATCCAGCAGCGGCCCGGTGTCCTTCAGCAGCTGCTTCAGGTAGCCCGTACCGCCCGGCACGCTGTCGTAGAGGACCAGGTAGCGGCGGCGGCTGCCTTCGCCCGGTGCGGTGTAATCGGTCACCCGCAGGTGGTCGACACTGCCACGGAAGTATTCGCGCAGCCCCAGGTTCAGGGCCGCGATCAATGAGTGCAGCCGCACCTCGGATTCCGCGAAATCCGCCAGCGGCAGGAGGATACGGATGGCCTCGGAATGCAGCTCCCGGAAGAGATACAGGCTGGAGTGATAATCCTCTTCGCTTTCCTCGGCGCCGGGGCGGGCGAGCGGGCAATCATAGGCATGCGGGAACTGCCCCGGGCGCGGAGCACGTCCGCCGGGGCGACGGACCTTGCCGCAGTGGCGGCAGATGCGGAACCCGGGACGGGCGTTCAGATCCCCCGCCACGCGGAATTCGGCCTCCTCGACCCCGAGCTGGCCAAAATTGATCTCGCGCAGCGTCACCTGCGGGATGTACTCGAACGCGAACGGCAGCTCCTCTGTCGCCAAACGCCAGGCCCGGCGCGGCTGTTCGGGGTCGATGTCCACCAGCATCTGGCGGGTGTAGAAGACCGGCTGGCGATCATCGGCGTCATCCCCGATGCGGCTCTCACGGTCATCGGCCGTGGCGAACACCTGGCGCATGCGCAGCACCGAGCGGCGCTGCTCCGCGTCCGCCCACTGGGCGCTGCCGCAGCGCGGGCACACCGAGTGCGGATCGCCCGAGGTCTCCAGGTTCTCGACGTACTGGCAGTTGTCGCAGAAGCGCCACTGCTGCACGGAGTCGGCGGCCAGATCCACCTGATCGATCTCGACCGCGCGCCCCTGCGCGTAAAAGCGGTTCAGCGGTGCCAGCTCCGCCAGGGCGGCCTCGGCGGAACGCTGCATCTGGAAGTTCAGGCGTTCCATCCGGGGGCGGTCGGCCTCGCCCTCGTCCGACCCGGCGCCTCCGCGGGTGCGGCGCAGGATGATCGACTGCAGGGTCACCCCTTCCTCCGGGAAGGCGTAGTTCGGGATCAGCCCCTCGTCGGTCAGGAAGTTCAGCGTGTGCTGGTGGTTCAGGTGGCGGCGCAGCGACATCAGCGCCTCGCGCTCGCCGCGCGCGCCCGCCAGGCGCTCGCGCACTTCGTCGTCCTCCGGCCCGCTCTCCAGGTTGCCGATTTCGCGCTTCAGGCGGTCGATGCGCCGGGTCCATTCGCGACGGCGCGTGGCCGTCTCGCGCAGGCGGTTCAACAGGCGCCAGTCCAGCCCCGGATGCTCATCTTCCGGGGCGCCGAACAGGAAGCGATGCAGGCTTTCCCGCGTGGCGTCCTCGAGGCCGGGGAACAGCGCGGTGAAATCGTCCATGATCGCGCGGCGATGGTTCGCCACGTATTCCAGCCAGTCGTGCGGAAAACGCCGGGTGTCCTCACGTTCGATGGCATCGAGCACGATCTGCATGCGTCCGGGGATCGCGTCGTTCTCGATGCCGCTGGCCGCCCAGCGATCCAGGCAGAAGGCCATCAGCTGGCGCTCCAGCACGGCCGCCGCGTTCAGGAACACCCCCGGGGGCTCCACCGAGCCCGCCAGCATCTTCAACGGATCATCGAAGAAGTAGTTGTCGTGCCCGACCCCGTTGGCCACCGTGACCGCGAGCGAGTTGCCGTCGCGCCGGCCCGACCGGCCGATGCGCTGGAGATAGTTGCTCTGCGACGGGGGCACCGAGCACAGCAGCACGCTGGACAGATCGCCGATGTCGATCCCCATCTCCAGCGTCGGTGTGGCCGACAGCAGGTTCACATCCCAGGGCAGGGGATCATCGCGTTTGAACGAGCCCTCGATGGCCGCACGCCCATCGCTGTCCAGCAGCGCGGTGTGTTCCGCCGTCACCAGGCGCGTGGGGGCGCCCTGCCCCTCCTGAAGCGCGTCCTGCTCCGACGGTCGATCCGGTTGTTCGTAGTGTCCCTCGCAGGTACTGCGCAGGCAGGGCACGCCGAGCCAGTGGCGGTGCTCGTTATCCAGCACCTCCACCGGGTGCCCGCAGACGCCGCAGTGCAACGACTTCACCTGGATCCCGGCATACCAGCGCTGCGGATCCAGCCCGTACACCGCCTGATCCCCGACCGGTCGTTCCAGCAGCCAGCCGTCGCGCCGCAGCACGTCGACGGTCAGGCTCATCACCTGGCGGAACTCCGGGCTCGCCAGCACGTGTTCGTCCGTGGCCAGCACCCGATCGAACCAGGCCCGGAACCACGATCCGGACTCACCGTGCAGGTCGTCGAACGACTGCCCCACCCGGCCCAGGGTCCACAGCGCCGGCGGACGGGCGGCCCCGCCATAGTTCGGCAGGAACAGGCTCAGGTTGAACGGCTTGTAGGTCTTGCCGCGCGCCTGGATGTACTCGTCGAGGAACGGGTGATAGAAGGCGCCCCGCGTGCGCCCGCGCCACAACAGCCCCTGCAGGAAGGCCTGCACCTTTTCGACCCCGACGTCCCGCAGCGGCCCGATCTCCTCCGAGAGCCGGTAGGCCAGCGCCCGGGCCGTAGACAACAACTCGTCCTCGATATTCACGCCCACGGTCGCAATGCGGCCGCGTTCCAGCGTGCGACCGATGCGGGCACGCAGACCGAAGCCCTGCATCACCTCCCACTCCAGGCGCTGGCTCACCAGCTCCGGCAGGTCACTGCCGGACGGCAGCGCATCCGTCGCCACCAGCTGTTCGTAATCGCGCAGCCACACCATGTTGGGTGCGATGAACGTGCCGACGAACCGCGCGTCGTCCCCCAGCACCCGGCGCCAGTAGCGCGGCATCTCGCGCGCCACCATGGCCAGGTCCAGGTCGCGCCCGCGATCGTTCACAAATTGGGCGATGGCGCGGCGCACCAGCGTGGTGTACGTCCGCGCCTCGAAGAACCCGGCCCGGTGCGCCGCGTCCTGCACCGAGTCCGAGAAGGCGATCAGCTTGCGATGCTCGTTATGCAGTGAGTGGTAGAGCTGCCCGATCACCACACTGGAGAGTGATGCCGCGCGTGCCCCCAGCAGGCTCAGGCCATCGCCCGCACCACAGAACGGGCAGTCGTGGTGGCTGACACGAACCTTGTGCTCTCCCCGTCTACGTTCTCGAGTCATATCCGGCTGCCACACGCGAACGCCGGCATCCGATTCGCAGGGAGAACCGTCCGGCCCGCCAGCCTCGGCCGAGCGCCCCGGGCGCAACTGCCCTTGTTCCGGACACGCCCAGCCGACGAACCCCGCGGTGCCCTGCGACCCCGTGCGCGGCGGTTGATCCTCCAGCGGGAACATCAGGCACGCATCCGGATGGTTACCGAACCACGCGTTGTAGATCGCGCGCAGATCATCCTCCAGGCGGCCTTCGTCCGGACGCTTCACGCTCGCCCAGCCGGTGGCGTGGCATTCCCGGCAGTGCACCACCGGCAGGTGCAGCCCGGAGCGCTGATCCGAAAGGCTGTCCGCAAAATCCAGTGCCGGCTCCGGCGCCACGCTCGCCACCATACGCCGCAGCTCGCGCAGCCAGAGCTGCACCCGCACCTCCACCAGCGGTGCCAGGCGTTTGTCGTCGATGCGCCGACGCGCGGCGGACACCAGCGCCAGCAGACTGTCCAGCATCGTCAGGGCCGGCTCGGTGCCCTCCAGTCCGAAGCGTTGCGCCCAATCTTCGGCGATGTCATTGAGTTCCACCGGCCCCTGCTCGCTGCGATCCAGCAGCTCCGCGAACCCCTCGTGCGCCACCAGCTCCCGTCCCAGTTCCACCCGTGCGTCATCACGCTCCCTCGGGTCCGCGGAATCCAGCTCCAGGGACCGGTCCAACCAGATCTCGGCCTGCCTGCGCAGCCACTCTTCCGAAGTGCCCGGGTTTCGCGGGCGCATCCGCGGCAATTCCGACCGGGCTGGCCAGCGCCAGCGCGAGTGCTCCGTCGTCTCGCGGCGACCCGCCGCCTCCAGGTACTCCTCCGGCGACAGGCGCTCTTCCAGCAGCACCGCGTCTTCGTCGAACGGCGTGGCGAACACCTCTTCCGCGTAGTCGCGCAGGCGACCGGCGGCCTGCGCACCGCCGATGGTGGCCGACGTACCGACGCAGGCGAGCTTCCCGTCCGGTGCCAGACGGTCACGCAGTCGGCGGATGAGACACGCCAGATCGGTCCCCTGCGCCCCGTCAAAGGTATGCAGCTCGTCCACCACCAGATAGCGCAGCGTGTCCGGCTCGTTGAAACGCCAGATCGACTGGTCCTGCGGACGCATCAGCAGGAAATCCAGCATCTTGTAGTTGGTGAGCAGGATGTCCGGAGGATTCTGGCGCAGGGTGTCGTGATCGGTGATCACGCCCTGCGCGCTCATGCCCGTGGTCGGCGTGCTTTCCCGGTCCCCGGTGAACAGCCCGACCGAGACCCGCCCCCGCAGGCCCTCACTCTCGTGGATCTTCTCGGCGATGCGCCCCGCCTGATCGCGGGCAAGCGCATTCATCGGATAGATCACGATCGCCTTCACGCCCGGGGCCGAGCGTGCGGCGGCATCCTCCAGCAACGGGTAAAGAAAGGACTCCGTCTTCCCGGAACCGGTCCCCGTAGCCACCAGCGTCGAGCGCGGCACGGCGCCGCCCAGGCGCTCGAAGGCCCGAGCCTGATGGAGAAACGGCAAAAAACCGAGCTGAACGTACTCGAACGGCGACGGCGCCTCCGGATCCGCCGTCCGGAACGGCAGCCCCAGACTCAGATACGGCCCCTTGAACAGCGCCCGCGGATCCGCCAGCAGATCCTCCAGCGGGGTCCCGCCATCGACCCGGCGGAACCCCGGGGTCGTCATGGGGAAGGTCGCCCGCAGAAAGTGCCGGACCCCTTCTCGCAATTCCGTTGCTACAACTGCTGGCAGCATGCCGCTCCTTTATTCCCGCTCACCCCCGGAAAGGCGAGCGTACCGAGCACGCCGGCGCGAGCCCAGCCACCCAGCCGGCCGTCAGCGACGACGCCTTCCGGCCCCCTCACGGTCAGAATCCCCACATTCGATCCGATCCCAATCATTCCGTCGATCGAAAGTTCGTCGGAATTTGGACCCGGTTATCCAGGTGCGACAACCGAACCCGACACCGGCTCCCGATCACCCTCCTATGCAAAACCGAACCGCTCCTTAAACTCCTGTAGGCTCATCGCCCTCTCTCCGGATCCCAAAACTTCTAATTGCCGATTAACGGCAGCTTCTATATCCCTTCCATCTCCGTTTTTAATGGCCTCCACCAAGTCGTCCGCCACAGCATTGGCCTGCCGAAAAATATTAAGCATCTCCCGACGGAAAGACGTCCGAAGAACCTCGCGCGCATTCTCGGAGTCCACCCATTTCTCCTGGGCCAAATGGAGCCTTCGGTCGCCCTCTTTTCTCGCAGCCGCCTCCATCCTATGCGCAGCCGCGATTGCCTTACCGGCCTCAATCAACCCGGCCACCAAAAAAGACGTTCTCCCTCCGGCCCCCTTCAATAACCCAACAACACCCACAACGGAGTGGGAATCCCCATTAAAAACATCTATTTGACGCGATTGACTACTGTGTTCAACCCCGGTCACACACCATGTCGCAAAATGCTCACAGTTATTCCATGGAACGTTATAACTATCTTCTCCCAACCTACCTCGGGCCCTTTCAGCAGCATCCATCCCTTCAAATGGTGCCGAGTCATAATGAATTACCGCATACCCCCCGTTTTCTTCTATGGCCGCAAACTCTTCCAATGGAACCTCTTGCACCGACGAGCCCTGGCCGCTACCCGAACCACCGGCATAATGAATCACCGTGTAATCGCCCACATAAATTCCATGGTGCGTATAGACTCCACCCCATCGACGGGATACCAGGTGATCTCCCACCATTGGCTCGCCGGAACCCATCCGGAGAAACACCCAAGTATGCTCCAGAGCGTCCTCAATCTCCCGCAGAT
Organism: Thioalkalivibrio sp. ALE19; assembly: GCF_000428605.1. Classification (NCBI taxonomy): domain Bacteria; kingdom Pseudomonadati; phylum Pseudomonadota; class Gammaproteobacteria; order Chromatiales; family Ectothiorhodospiraceae; genus Thioalkalivibrio; species Thioalkalivibrio sp. ALE19. The sequence continues at coordinate 13,112 of NZ_AUAG01000034.1, read as the reverse complement.
CCCGCCCAAGCCCATCCAACAATTCTCGGACGGTCTTCTGCTGTTCACATGCGGTTACAATACTTTTTCTCATCGACTAACCTTAAAGTGCTTGGCTACCGTACAGCTGCACCCGACACGATAGCCGACCCGCCCACAACAACACCTTAACTCGAGTGCACAACCCCCTGCTCGAGATCGCCCCACGCTGCGCACGCTTCATCGGTCATACTTCCATCCTCCTCAAGAATGGGCAGATCCAGCCACTCATACACAAGCTTACCTACATTCCTCAGTTGACAAAGAATATCGAGATCTTCATCGCTGAATTGCACCGTGTGATTAACAACCCCGGCCGAACCATTCTCTGCAATCCCTTTTTGCACGAGCATGTCAGAGACCCTTTCGTTATAACCGTCCAGCAGCAACCGCAGCCTGTCCACCTCTTCTTCATACAGCCCCGCAAACGCTTGGACGTCTTCGAGCCGGTCGACACCCAAACGCATCTGCTGAACATGCTCCAGCACAGTCGCTCGATACTCCTTGGCGTTAGCAAGCTTCTCTTCTGAGTTCGCGGCATACATCCATCCACCAACAAGTAGTGCGGGTGCAGCCACCACACCACCAAGCACCGCCATCCCTCCGGTCACACCGAGGCCACCGGCCGACAGGGCGCCACCACCTAACCAGGCCATGGTCGCGCTATTAGCAGCAGCCCCCGAGAGCGTTCCAATCGCCGTACCCGTTGAAGCAGTTCCAAACATCCCCACGGCCGAATACGCGCCGACCCCAACAAGTGCGGACGAACCGAGAGAGGAGATTCCAGCCTGAATCAGTGAAGCGTGGTTCTCTGTCATTTGGCGCATATCGGACGGAATCTCGCCAAAATCCTTTTTGGAGTCGCCACCTTTTATGCTGGGTTCTATATCCACCTGTCCTGCCGCCAACTCCAGGAGAGAGACGCACCGCGCCAGCTCGCCTCCGCCAACACGGATCTTCATTTCTCCGAGCTGAGCAAGCGTGTCCTGTGTCGATTTTCTGGCGGCTTCGAGCTTCTCCACCTCATCATCGAGCATACGCTCACTTTTTCTTTTGACATGATCGGCCTCCTGGCTCGCCTGATATCCGTCGTAGGCTTTTTTCCCACCCATGACACTTGCCGCCGCTGCCGCGGCACCGATAACTACGGGGATAAGCGGTATCATACTACGTCCTCTTAGATTTCAATCAACGCTCTGCCCTGACGGTTCAAAGACAGCATGTTCTGCGCCCATTCGGCCATCAGCGAATAAAGGCGACGATCGATTCGACAGGCATCACACATCCGGTCGACGATTTCTTTCTGCGCGTCATCAAAATGATCGTTTGCGTAAACAAGGATCAGGGCTTCCATGAATATGATTCGGCGACTCTGGAGACTTTCGACACTTGACAGGCAAGACTCGATATCCGAACCCTCGAATTCGCGCACCACTTCATCCAGATCTTCATCCAGACTCATTTCTTTCTCAAACTGCACGAGTACTTCTTTCTCCGTTTCCTCGTACACGCCATTCGTACGGGCAATGACATGGGCAAGGCCGAGAAATATTTTTTTCTCGTCAAACGACAGATCGGCAAGATACATAGACTCTCTCCAAGTTTGTATTGTAGATCCCTGTTTCGACGCAGGTTTTGGATCATCTCTCATTCCCGCGACGGATTCTCGTCTACAGGCTCCAATTATAATGCCAAATGATCACTGAAGCCACCGACGTAGCCGGTTCACAAAGTTCGCAGGGAGATGCTCCCTCGAAACGGAGTTCCCACACCGGGGACACTGTTCGGGCACTTCCGTATGGCTCAATGCATCGGATTGTGGATAGACCACCTTACTCCAGCCACAGGCACGGCAGGTAAGCTTGATTGCGTTGAGACGCGTGACCATTTGTTATCCTTATTTCCATAACGCTGTTGAGTCCTGACGGCAGGATGCGGAGTCGCATTTACATCGGGATGACCCTGCTTCCGGATGCACGTGCTTGATGCGATGCCATCACTCATCCTATAGTATTCATGGTTTTATAGGAGGGTCCTCAATTCATTCCAGGCACCCACCCCAACCAGGATGCCGATACCCCATATAACGGCAAAAACCTTCGCAAGGATAGCCCACATATCCGGCCCGGAATACCGGTCCGATGCGTTCCAGACAGCTACGACTATCATCCCCTGATAGGCAAGCGCTATCGGCAATGTCACCGTCAGAAACTGGACATACGCTTCTGGCGGCATTCCTTCGAGCATTCCGATCAGCAGGTTGTAGGCGAAGAACGGCAGCATCCCGAACAGCCAGAACGTCCGTGGCAGGCCGAGGCGACCCTTAAGAAAAGTGTCGTCAGAAAGTGAATGTCTGGCTTCTTTGACCAGACGATCGCCCTGTCCGCCACCCTCAGCTCGAGGCGTTTGCCAACTGTTGGGCGTCGCCCAACCGTCGCGACTTGACTTAGGTGATTCGTCGGTGGGTTGCGGGGAATTCGGTGGGTCCGCGTCAGAGGATGCAAGAGCGAGAAGTGCCTGCATCCGTCGCTTCACGTATTCGTCACGGCCAGACTCACCGGATAGATCCTTTTGCTCGAGAACCTCGGCCAGGAGGTCGCGGTCGACTTTTCCGGTATCCCACTCGCGCTCCGCGGCCGCCCGGAGCCGGCGATCGTTGGGCTTGATGGGGCCCTGCTTTTCCAGTGCGCGGATGAATGCGAGGTCGGTCCCTGATACCCCGGTCCGGGCACCGTTCGCTCGGCCGCGATTTTGCTCCGGGTTGTCGGGTTCGCTCCGGGATGCAGTCGGCTTAGGATCAGTCGCCAGATTCTTGTCGACAGTTGGCGCGTGCTCTGGCTTGACCAGTTTTGTTCCGCACGCAAAGCAGTAGTTGGAACTGTCCGAATTGTGTTGTCCGCAGTTTGTGCAGAACATATGCCGATTCCTGCTTTGTTTCGATCACTTGCCTGGGAGCCCGCGGGACGACCAGCCCGGGCGTCGCAGCTTGTTACATATAACCGGCGCGCTCGCAGGTTCGTTGGTCAACCGTTATGGTGACATACCGCTCACCATGGGCATCGTGGTAATCGTGAACAAAGGTCACGCCAGCTCTGATTGCCGGGGCCATATCTGGATGGTTGCAGCTATCACGCGCAACCTGTTCACGCATTTTGCTTCTATTTTGCAAAGCAGTCTGTGGGTCGAATTGTTCCGGATAGAGTTCCGTGAGAGTGTATCGATACCTGATACCGGTGGAACGATCAATGGACGCGCCATCCAGGCGCACCCCGGGCTCGGCCATGATCGGCGCAGACCGGTTGATCTTCTCTATGATCGGATAAAACTCGTCATACACGGACGACGCCGCGGCGGTGCCTCGGTTCACGATCTCCATGAGGAAGCCCAGGATGAGGGCAGCGACCAGGAAAAACGCGATCCAGGAGAGAGCCTTCCTTAGTGTTTTCATTCTTCTTTCCTTTATTGGCAGAGAATCACGTTGGCGCTTACGACAAGGGTGACGCAGGGATCAGACGAGTGCGCCAATAGCCATTCACGCTCATTCTCCGAAATGGTGCCAGGCGGTGCGGTAGTCTTCTTCGCGGTTGGGGCGGAAGAAGGGGGCGTGGTATTCGATGGTGCGTTCGGTTGGGCCTCCGGGGAGGGTGTCGTCCATGTAGGTTTTGGTCACGGTGCCCTCCTGGAGGTGCTGGATGTCTTCCCAGCCGAGGGCGATGTCGTGTTGGGTGCGGTCGGGGCTGGTGATGCCGTAGCGGATGCCGTTTTGCGGGTCGGCCTTGCGAGCCTTGCGCGGGAGGCCGACGCCGGGGAGGCCCTTGTTGGGGGTGAAGACGATGCGGCCGTTGCGGTCGTACCAGGTGTCGGCTTCGTACTGGCGCATCACGGGGAACTGTACGCGGTAGATGGTGAGCAGTTCTTCCAGTGTGAGGCCGAGGGCCTGGGCGACGAGGACGTCGATCTCCAGCAGGGCCTGGCGGCGGGCGTAGTCGGTGCGCAGGGCGCAGTCGCCGTGCCAGTCGGGGGTGAGGTTGGTGAAGAAGTCGGCCGGAAGAGCACTTGCGCGCACGCAGTTGTCGGTAAGTTCGGGCGACCAACTCTGTTCCCGGAATTCGGGTTTCCACGCGGCACTCCAAATATCGGCGTAATGCGAGCTTAGACAACTGAGTGCCAATGCTCGCACAGCGGCTTGATAATGCTTGGTTCCTCCCAACTCAACCATCGGAAATTTGGCGATAACACTCTTGTTTGCGTGGCCCGCTCCGGTGGTCTTAACTTGGAAATCGACTGGCAAGGAGACTGCACCAATCAGAAATTCCACTAGATCCGTTTGTCGTTTGAACACCTGTTGAATACAAGTATGGACATTACCAACACCGGGCGGCGTCAGGGTTCCGATAATAGTTCGTTCTCCGGACTGGCTGAGCATCTCGCGGCTGAGGAAACGGTAGTAGTCGGTGACGCGGCGGGGCGCAGTTTCGCCGGGTTCGGTCCAGGGGACGACGGGGGTGCGGGCGCGGTATTCGTCGGGGGTGCAGGCGGGGACGTAGTTGGTGCGCGGGAGGTAGTCGTCCGGGATGGCCTGCAGGTCGATCTGGTCGTAGTGGCTGTTCTGGGTGCAGACGGCGCGCGGGGTCTTGTAGTACGGGGTCCCGACGAAGAAGTGCGGGCCGGAGAGGATCCAGTCGCCGGGGGCGTCGGGGAAACGAGTTTCACGGCGGATGGTGCCGTCGCGCTGCGCGTAGGTCTCGTCGAACATCACGGTCGAAAAATATTCTCCCTTCAGGTCGCCGAGGCGGCGCGGCTGGGCGGCGAACTTTTCCAGCACGGCGACCAGCGGGCGGGCGTGCAGGGCCGGCAGGCGGGCTTCCAGCGCGTCGGTGTCGGGGTCGTCGTACAGCCGCGCGAAGAGGTCCAGTTCGTGCTCGGTGACCCGGATCAGGCGTTCCTGGTGTCCGGTGGTGCCCCAGCGCATGGTGATCGATCCGTCCGGCTTCGCTGCCTCTTCCTTGATGCCGGGTACCGGGTCGTTTCCGCGATGTGCGAAGCAGCCGTCGATGGTGGCCGGCGCATAGACGTTGGCGAGGTTGAGGAAATTCGGCGATTCCTGTGCGGCACCATAGATGTTGATGCTGAAACGCGTGTGGTGATCAACCTCGGCGAACAATGTCAGTTCATTGGCGAACTGGAAATGCGCCCGCAGCCGTGGATACAACTCGCGCCGTAGCAACCCGCCTTTCGGATCGTCGTAGATCCCTTCCGGATGCAGAAAGCCGCTGACGCCCTGCGGCTGGCCGAGGCGCCAGGCGAACGGGAGGAAGCACTTGTACAGGTTGGTCTGCACGCCGCGCAGCATGGGGTAGTTGGCGGCGGCGTTGAGGAAGTTCTGGGTGCCTTCGGCCTCTTCGTATTCGGCGCGCCAGGCGGCTTCCAGATCGGGGTGTTCGTGGAAGGCCTGTTCGCGGATCTGGTTGAGCCGGGTGGCGCTGTATTTGCGCAGGACAAAGCGGGGGTCGTGGTCGCCCAGCACCCCGCCCTCTTCCCATTCCACCTTGAGCCAGGGCGGGTTGCCGAGGATCAGGTCGAAACCGCCGCGGCTGGCGAAGATGTCGGCGAACTCCAGTTCCCAGTGGAAGACGCGCCGTGCCTCGGCAATCTCTTGCGCCTTCTCAAGGCGAGGAAACCGGCCGAACAGGCGTTTGATGTCCACGACCCCAAAGCGGTCGATGAAACGGCGGCCGGCGTCGGGGTTCTGGGTGGGGGCGAAGAGGTCTTCGGTCTCGTAAGGCTTTCCGACCGGGATAATGTCCCCGAGCAACAAACTCTCGAGCTCGAACAGGAAATCCTCGCGGTCAGGCAGGTCGGCGTGTTCGCCGATGGGCCAGAACCACAGGGCGCACCAGTAGTCCATGGCCAGGCGCAGGCGGCGGTAGGCGGAAGCGTTTTTCTGGTATTCGGCGTAGAGCTCGCCGGCCAGGGCGCGGTCCTTGTAGTCGATGCTGGAGCGCTGGCCGCGGGCGGGCTGGCCGAAGATGTCCCAGGGGTCGGTGGTGCGCTCGCGCAGGTCGGCCAGCTCGCGGGCGTGCTGGTGCCACAGTTCGTCGATGCGGCGGGACAGGCGTTGCAGGCGTTCGGCGTCTTCGCGGTCGAAGGGCTTGTTGAAGGCGCGGCGCCACTCGTTAATCGCAGCGATCGCATCCGGATGAATATTCTGGACGGTCGCGTCGTTGTAGTGGGCCATGCTGCGGTCGGGCACGAGGAAGTGCCACACATGGCCTTCGGGCAGAGCCGTGCCCTGCTCCGGGTCCAGCGGGCGGTGTTCCGGGGCGTGGCGGGTCCAGCGTTCGGGGGCGTTGGCGCCGCAGGTGAGGCGGTGGGCGGGCCAGCTTTCGCGCCGAGCGCCGATCAGGGAGTTGCCGGTGCGCAGCTGAAGACCGAACCAGGGAACATGGGGGTGGTCGGCGTCGGTTTCGGCCAGGGCGGCGAGCCACAGGGAGACCTCGGCCAGCTCCACGGCCACGGGGTTCATGTCCACGCCGAACACGTTGTGGTCGGCCAGGTACATCTTCACCCGCTGTTTTTCGCGCGCGTAGTCGGCCTGGGGGATGCGTTCGTCGCGGGCGCTCTGGGCGTATTCGAGGTAGAGGTCGGCGAGCTGGTCGATGGCCTCGTTGATGAACGCGGCGGAGCCCATGGCGGGCTCGCAAAGGGTGAGGCGCAGGATGCGTTCGGCGCGGGCGGCGTCGTCCGGCAGCGGGTCGAGCTGTTCGCAGCGCAGTTCGCGCAGGGCGTATTTGACCAGCGAGCGGGTGAGCACCTCGGGGGTGTAGTAGGAGGCGGATTTCTCACGGTCGCGCCCGGCCAGGCGGTAGAGGAACTTGCCGCGCGGGTGGCGGCGCAGCACGCGCTGGCCGAGTTCGTCGCGGTCGTATACGCGCTCTTCTTCGTCGTAGTCCTCCAGCGCCTCGGCGGTGACGAAGTAGCCGGTTTCCAGCGGGCCGGGGTTGGACTTGGCGTCCTTTTTCTTGACCTCATAAAGGTCCTCGCGGGCGAAGAAGCCGCGGTAGGACAGCAGGGCCTCGTACACCGCGCCGAGCTGGTTGATGCCCAGACGCGCATAGGAGATGCGGCCCCGGCGCCGGCGGCCCTGCCCGCGCCCGCCGCCGCCCTCGCGCGACAGCGACATGAGCTGGATGACGCGCTGCAGGGTCTGGTTGGTGAACACCACCCGGTTGAGCAGCGGGGTGCGTTCGGGATCGAACAGGTGCGACTGCAGCCGCGCCATGCGGAAGCGGCTGGCGGTGGCGTCGTGCTGCCCGGTGGGCTCCGGGGCCTGGCCCTCCAGATCGAGGCCGGGCTGGGCAGCGCGGTGGTCGGCCTCGTCGTTCTCGGAGCCGTGGTGCACCAGCGCGAACAGCATGTTGAGGCTGTCGTGCAGGTAGCGGCCGTTCTGTTCGTCCGGCCGGGTGAGCGGGACCATCTCCAGGTCGCGCAGGCGTTCCAGGCTGTAGCCGCCGAGGTAGCTGGGGGCGTTCATCGGGGCGTAGCCGAGTTCGGGCCGGGCCTCGATGTAGAACAGGAACAGCAGGCGGTACATGTAGCGCAGGCATTCCAGCGAGAGCTGTTCCGGGTCCAGGCGTTCCTCGCCCTGGTAGATGCTCTTCTTGTGCTGCTGGGCGCGCGCCTCCAGTTGGGCGGCGGCCTCGTTACCCAGCAGTTCGATGGCCTCGCGCAGGGCGTACTTGAGGTCTTCGGAGACACCGTAGGCGTGCTTGTGGGCGTTGTCCTCGAGCTGGTCGAGCAGGGACTGGCCGTCGTGGTCGGTGAGGGATTCGCGGTGCAGCAGCACGCTGGTGGCGCGCAGGGCGTCGGTCTCGCGGCGGGAGAACAGCTCCACCCAGTCGAAGCGCAGCAGGCGGCCGCGGGCGTACTTGGTGCGGTCGATCAGCAGCCACTGGCGCGGGCTGGCCAGGATCACCCAGCGCGGCGGATGCGGCTGGGCGAGGATGTGGCGCGACAGCGCGGTCTGCCAGTCGATCAGGGCGTGCTCGCCCTCGCCGTCGTGCAGCGCGCGGGGCACCGGCGCGGCCGACAGGGAACGGAACTGCTCGGCGTGCAGCGGCACCTCCAGCGGGTCGCTCTCGGGGTCGTCCAGCGGGATGGCCTGCACCACCCACAGCAGCGGATGGCCGTCCGCGCCGGTGTATTCGGCGAGCACGGGGATCTCCACGTCCTCGCCGGCCGGCAGGCGCCGGGCGTGGTACTCAAAACCGAACACGCCCAGCAGTTCGCGCACCTGCTCGCGCTGGGCCTGCACGCGGCGCTCAGGGTCGCGGTCGCGCTCGAGCGCGGACTGCGCGCGCAGGTACTCGTGGGCCATGCGGCCGAGCCGGTTCCAGGGCGCCTGCAAATCGTCCGGCACCGGGTCATGCGCCTCGCGCGCGGCCTGCTCCGCGGCGTTCCAGCGCTCGATAAACGCCTTGATGTCGCCGTGGAACACCTCGCTGAGGTAGTGCTCGGAGTAGAACTCGTTTTCGTTACTGATACCGGCCCAGCTCATGGGGCGCGTCTCCCTGTTCTTGTTGCGTATCGCAGGGGTTTGGGGCGTTCAGGCGCGGCGGCCGGTGAACGCGGCGATGACCTGGATGTAGGGGGTTTTTTCGATCATCTGGGTGTCCTCCAGCCAGCTCTGGTAGTCGCGGAAGATGCGCTCGATCCGGTCCATGCGCTGCTCGCGCCGGCGCTGTTTCACGCTGTCCGCCTGGCCGCTGGTCTCGAGCTCCAGTTCCAGCTGGCGCTTGTGGCGGGCTTCGAGGGCGTCCATCGCTTCCATCTGCTCGTTGAGGCGGACGTTCAGGCGCGCCTCTTCCTCGCGGCGGCGGACGTCCAGCAGGGCCTGCGCGCGTTCCACCACCGCCGGGAGGGCGGCGCGTTCAGGCGCGGGGTCGCCGGCCTCGCCCCGGTTGGGGACCTGGCCGGGGTGCAGTTGCAGGCGTTCCACCAGCCCGGGGAGGTCCAGCTCCTCGACGATCTCGCCGTCGCGCAGCACAAAGCCGAGCCAGTCCTGCACCAGCGGATAGCCGCGACGGTTGGGATAGCCGCCCTGCAGCAGGAAGGCGGTCTCGTTTTCCGCCAGCCGCGCGGGCAGGCGCAGCAGCGGCGCGGTATGGCGCCCGAAGGCACCCCGGGCGCGGTCGACCAGCCATTCGACCACCGGGTGCAGCGACCACAGGTACTGGCGTTCGGCCCAGGGGCTGTCCTCGTCGTGCCGGCGCAGGGACTCGTTCACCTGATCACGGTCGGGCGTGAGGATGAAATGGTCATCCTCGGGCCGGGCCTCGCGCGGCAGCTGCGCCAGGCGGATGCCGAGATCGGGTGGCGCGGTGAGCGCGAGGCGCCGATCATCGCGGTCGATATCCACCTGCAGGGGCACGCCGCCGTCGCGCAGCCAGCGGGCAGTGGTGGCGGCAAAGTCGAAGTCGCTCTCGAACAGCGAGAACGGGTCGCGCGCGGGAGCGTGTTCGGCCGGTGGCGGTTCGGCCACGAAGGCATCCAGCGGCTCGCTCGCCTCGCTTTGCTGGGTGTCGAGGAAATCGCCGAACAGGGACGCGAGCTCGCCGCTGCCGGCGTCCTGCTCGTGGTCCTCGATGAACTCGCTCACCGTGGCTTCCTGTTCCTCCACCGTCCGTTCGGCCATGAACTCGGACGGGTCGCCGATGTTGCGCCCGGCCTGTTCGTCCTTTTCCACCAGCACCTCGAGCACCCGCTGCTCGTCGCGGATGCGGGGGTTGTCGCTTTCGGTGACCAGATAACGGATCTGCGGCTGGCGAGTCTGCCCGTAGCGGTCGATGCGGCCGTTGCGCTGCTGGAAGGTCATCAGCGACCAGGGCACGTCGAAGTGGATCAGCCGGTGCGAGCGGTAATGGAGGTTGATGCCTTCGGCGGCGACATCGGAGGCAACCAGTACGCGGACCTTGTCGTCCTTCGCGCCGAAGGCCTCGACCACGGCCATCTGCTCGCGGTCGGGCATGTCGCCGCGCAGCACGCGGAGCTGGCCCTGCTTGAGGCCGAGGTCCTCGGGCAGGCGCTCTTGCAGGAATTCCAGCGTGCGAATGCTCTCGGTAAAGATGACCAAGCGGTCTTCGCTATCGCGCGGCGACCAGCCCAGGCTGTCCGCCCCCTTGCCGAGCAGACGCAACAGCCGCTGGTACTTGCTGAAGCTGGTCGGGTCGATGGCGTCCACGGTCAGGCGCAGCGCCTCCAGGGCGTCGATGTCCGCCTGGCGCTCCGGCGTGGCGTCTCGCTTTTGCAGGTTGCGCAGCCGCGTCTCGATGGTGGCGCGGCAGGCCGCCGGGCTGGAGTACAGCGCCTTCTTGAGCGTGGTCCGGAACAGCCGGGCGCCGCGCGCGCCGCGGCCGTCCAGGGTGCGGAAGCGGGCGCTTTCCAGTTCCGCATACGCCGCCTCTTCCGCGGCACTCGCGCCGGCACGTTCTATGGCGATCTCGCGCTCCGGCAGGTGGCTGGCCAGATCGGCCTGTACGTCCTTCTTGAAGCGGCGGATCACCAGCCCCTTGTCGCGGAAGTCCTCGTGGGCGTAGTCCGAGGGGTTGGAGATGGCCGTGGGGTCCAGCATGTTCATCAGGCTGGCGAAGCTCTCGGCGCGGCCGTCGTGCGGGGTGGCCGAGAGCATGATGAGGGCATCCGAGCGGGTGGCCAGCAACTGCGCCAGGCGGGCGCGCTGCGAGCGTGAGCCGCGGTCGGCCACGTTGTGCGCCTCGTCGATGATGATAATGTCCCAGCGCGCCTGCTCCAGATAGTGGCGGTACTCGATGTCCTGCTTGAGGGTGTCGATCGAGATGATGGAGCGGTCGAAGTAATGGAACGGGTTGTGGTTGGTGGGGATGCGCGAACGCACGCGCTGCAGGCCCACTGAATCCAGCCGCACCAGCGGGATGGTGAAACGGTTCCAGAACTCCTGCTGGAACTGCGCCAGCATGGACTTGACCGCCAGCACCAGGATGCGCTGGCCCCGCCCGCGGGCGATGAGTTCCGAGGTGAGGATGCCGGCTTCCAGGGTCTTCCCCAGACCCACCGCATCGGCGATGAGGATGCGCGGGCGCGGCTGGGCCAGCGCCTGGCGCGCCGGATCGAGCTGGTACGGCAAGGCATCCAGTGCCGCCCGATGGCCCACATGGATCGCCTCGCCGGTGGCCGGCGTGCTGCGAAGGGCCGCTTCCATGTGCAGCAGGCTCGCGGTGTAATTCGCGCTGAGGTCGTCCTCCAGCTCGGTCTCGCGCGGATCCAGCACCCGCACGGGCTGCGCATGCCGCGCCTCCAGTGCCGGCAGGAAGGTGGCCTGACGGCCCCGCACCAGCTCGGACAGCCCTTCGCAGGTCAGCAGGCGCTCACCTTCCGGGGTCGTGTCCACCTGACGGATGCGCCACTCCGCATCGCGAATCTCCACCCGCATGCCGGGCGCCAGTACTTCGCTCATGTTCTCCCCGTGTCCGTGAGGCCCCGCTCAGGCGTCCATGGGCACCCTACCCCAAATGAATTGGGTAAATAAAGCTTCGAACCGGCGGCCGCTCGCACCCGGGCGACAGCGGCTGTCGCCTCGCGCACGCACGACATACTCATGCGCATTGCGACGCTGCGCACCATGGCCCAAGATGGCTCTAATGGCTCTGATGTCGCCTATAACGAAGGAGCCTCGCATGGCCAATTCGCGACCGGAAGCAAACGAAGAAGAACTGCGAAAGCGCCGGGAGAACATGCAACGGCGCAGCGACAGCCAGGCCGCCGCCGGTTTCGAAGTCCTTTACCGCCCGGACGATGGAGAGGCTCCTGCGGACGAAGAAGACAGTTCCCACAACCACTGGGCGGATGGGCGTAATCCCTCGCGGCAAAACCCCGTCTGGACAGCAAGCCCTGCCAGCTCGCATCATTCGGCCCTGTTCGCTCAGAGAGAATTGCTATTCATGAAGAAGCTGGTTCCAGTTGTCGGTCTGTTGCTTTTGGCAACGTCCCATGCGTCGAGCCAAACGCTCAACCGCTGTGTTGACGCCGAGGGGAATGTATCTTTCTCGGATGTTGCGTGCGATGAGAGCCAGGCAAGCGAGCAGGTGGACGTGATGCCAAACGACCCTGTCACTTCCAGGGCCGGGAAGCCCCCCCAAGAAGACCGTTCGGCGGTTTCTGCCAGCGGGGAAACGCCCACGCAAGAACGTCTGAAGCGGCGTTCCGAAGAACTGCTTGAGGAGGCCCTAACTGTACTGGATCAGCCCAGAACCCGGCGCGCCACGGGCAATCAAGGTGGAAAACACCGACATGGTAGAAGGCTACAACGTGCCTCGAACATGCTTGCTGAGGGTGCTCGTTCCGGAATTAATGACGAGCAGATGGAAGAAGGGCTCGAACTGATTGACCGTGCCGTCGAAAAGTCGAATCGGTACAGCCGTGGGCGGGACGGAAGGAAGCGGTCACGACATGAGCAACAAGCGCAGAGTTTGCTCAATCAGGCTGCTTCAGTCATGGATACAGTGCCTTCCCGGGCATCCGTACAGACTGGAGGCGCGGGTTCCGAGACCACGCCAGAACCTGGGGGACAAGTGATTGATGGCGCGGGGCACCTCCCCCCGCCGGGTCCCGTAACAATCACCAACTGCGACTCCACTGGCTGCTGGGGCAGCGACGGCGAACGCTATAACTCGACTGATGGCCAAACGTTCTTCAGGGGCAGCGGCGGCACGTGTCACCGTCAAGGCAACATGATGCATTGCCCCTGAGTAAATCGGCTGCGGTTATGAATTCCAAGGTAGATGTCAAGTCTCACCTGATTGCATTCCACAAGAGAAGACACTTCCTGTTTCATGCCCGGGAGTCGATGAGTATTGTGCCCGATGAGCGAGCGGGAGGCTGACCGCATGGCGAGTACGATCCATTCCAACGCCCACACCACACACCCCGGATCCGGCAGGAGCTGCAGGAGGCGCCGGCCAGCGTCAGCGATCCGGAACTGGCCCGGCGCTACGGCATCAGCCGCATGACGGTGCGCAAGTGGCGCCGCCGGCGCACCGAGGTGGAGGACCGGACCCATC